>CAZBTT010000268.1:0-6851 GCA_964494295.1 uncultured Acidobacteriota bacterium | reverse complement strand
TCGCGGGCCGCCATGGGCGTGCGCGTGATCTGCGCGAGCATGATGCGCTTGCCCCGCTCGATACGTTTCGCGATCGCGACCTCTCCCTCGCGGGTGAGGAGGGGCACCGTGCCCATCTCGCGCAGGTACATCCGGACGGGATCGTTGGTCTTGTCGAGCGTTCCCGGGGTGAGGTCGATGGTCTCGCCTTCTTCGGCGTCGGACTTCTCACGGAACTTCTGCTCGGAGTCGATGATCTCGATCCCCATCGAGCCGAACATGGCGAAGACGTCTTCCAGCTCGTCGGACGTGTGGATGTCCGTGGGCAGCATCTCGTTGACTTCTTCGTAGAGAAGGTAGCCCTTCTCCTTGCCCATCGTGATGCCGGTGCGTACTTCGTCGTACTTCTCTTCGAGTGTGAGGGCCATTTTCGTGTTCTAAGTGCTCCGCTGCTTCAGGAACCTTGTATTTTCGCCTGAGAGAGCGGATTTCACCAACATGAGCCTCAGACGACCGACCGTAAAGCCTCGATTTCCCTGGAAATACGCGTTTTCTCCTCGAGAATCGAGTCCACGTCCTGGTTGGGATCGCCCTTCACCAGCGCTCTTTGGACCTCGGTAAGGCGCCGCTCCAGCAGAAGCTTGCGAAGGGACAGGGCGCAGGGCCGGGCGGAATCCGTCTCGACCTCGACGTCTTGAACCGCGATTTCCCGGAGCACGCGGCGGTCTTCGTCCTCCGGAAGGGCGTCTTGCAGCGTGCCCAGGGACGCTTCCCCACCCGCCTCGGCGAAACGCAGGAGCGTGGTCAGGACCGGTCCCGCGCGGAGGGACCAAAGGTCGAGGCCATCGAGTTCCCCAAGCGCGGCCGCGACCTCGGGCAGGCTCTTGAGGGCGAGTGCCACAAGCCACACTTCGGAGCGCGTGAGTTCCTGCTTCGCGGCGGGGGCGAGCGTCCTCACCGCCGCGGTGAAAGCCTGCGGCCTCACCGCCTGACGAGAACCGAGGGAGCGGGCCAGTTCCTCGCTGGCCGCGATGGGATCGATCTTTCCGATCTGCGAAATCCGGGGAATCCACGCCGCGCGCTCGACACCGCTCTCGATGCGAGCGAGGGCGGGAAGGAGTGAGTTCATGTACGCGGCCTTCCCCGCCGGACTCTCGATGTCGTGTTCACGGGCCGACACTCGCGCGAGCCACTCGATCGCGGGCTCCGCAGCTTCGATCTTCGTGAGGAAGGCGTCTTTGCCGCGTTCCCGGATGAAGGTGTCCGGATCGTGGCCGGTCTCGAGCGCCACCACTCGAACGTCCATCTTCTCGTCGAGAAAGATCTCGATCGACCTCTTGGTCGCCTTGACGCCGGCGTCGTCGCCATCGAAACAAAGAACCGCGCGCGGGGCCAGCCGCTTGAGCAGCTTCGCCTGCTGCGGCGTGAGCGCAGTGCCGCAGGGCGCCACCGCCGAAAGGACACCGGCTTCGATCGAGCGGGCCACGTCGAGGTAGCCCTCCATGACGATCGCGCGACCGGTCTTGCGAATCTCTTCCTTCGCCCAGCTCAGGCCATAGAGCGTCCGACTCTTCTGATACGCGGGGCCTTCGGGCGAGTTGAGATACTTGGGCTCATCTGCCGGGTCGAGAGCGCGGGCGCCGAAGGCGACCACCCGTCCGCGATCCGAGAGAATCGGGAAGATGGCGCGATTGCGGAAACGATCGTAAAGACCCCGCTGGCCGCGGATCGCGAGGCCGGCCATCTCGATCAACTCCTCGCGGAACTGGACCTTGAGGGCGCGCACGATGTCTTCCCACGTGTCGCGGGCGGCGCCCGCGCGGATGAAGCGGAGCGTCTTGTCGGAGAACTCCCGGCCCTGAAGGTACTCGCGCGCGCGCCGGCCGGCATCGGACCAGAAGAACTGCTCGTACTGGCTGGCCGCGGCTTCGAGGACGGGCTCGATCTCGCCGCGCATTCGATCCTCGGGCGACTCCTCGCGCGAGTCGGGGATGGCCACACCAAAGCGACGGGCCAGAGACTCGATCGCGTCCTTGAAGGAAAGACCTTCCTTGAGTTTCACGAACTCCACGACATCACCGCCGGCCCCGCAACCGAAACAATGAAAGACGGGCGGATCCGCGCGCACCGTGAACGAGGGCGTCTTCTCCTTGTGGAAGGGGCACAGTCCCTTGTGCGAGCGGCCCATCTTGCGAAGGACGACGTGTTCGGACACCACGCTCACGATGTCCGCCCGGCTCTTGAGTTCGTCCATGAAGGACGGGGTGAAAGTGGTGAACGTCATCGCCGCAGATCCACCACGGTAGCACCGGCCCCGCCTTCATTCGGAGCGCCGTCGCGGAAACCCGTCACATGCGGATGCGACTTGAGAAGATCGCGCACCGCGGCGCGCAGACGGCCCTGGCCGAAGCCGTGAACGATGCGGATGTTCGCCGCGTCGGCAAGAAAGGCATCGTCGAGAAACTTGTCGACCAGGGGCATCGCTTCATCCACGCGCATCCCGATGAGCTTGAGATCCTTCGCTGCAGGCGAAAGATTCTCGTCCGGGGGGCCGCCGGAGCCTCCATGACGCCAGGCTTTGCCCCCCGCCCCCCCGTCGCTTCGGGCGAGTGAATCGCCCTTCGCTTGGATCCAGGCCCCTCCTTGGGTCTTCGGGTTCTTCACTCGCTGAACGAGGCCGCGTCCCAGGCGGATCCGCTTGCCCCCTGAATCGATCTCGACGTCGGACTCCGTGAGTGCCGTGACCCGCCCCTTCCACCCAAGGGCCGGGGCCTCGACGAAGTCGCCGACCGACAGGAAGCCCGAGGACGCGGTCGCAGCGCGGCGCTCGTCTTCCGGAATCACCTGCGAGAGGATTTCGCCGCGAAGACGAACCACCGCGCGCGGGGCCTTGGCGGATTTGAGTTTGTCCTCGGCGTCCGCAAAGAGCGCTCGAAGTCTCTGGTCCTCAGCCTCGCGGCGGGTCTGAATGCGCTGCCGCGTGTCCTCCTTCATCCGCTCGCGTTCTTCTTCGATCCGCGAGAGCCGCGACTTGAGCGTCTGCTCCATCTCGCTGACTTCCGCCTGCGCGGCCTTCATCGCTTCCTGGCTCTCCGCGAGAAGGGCCTTCTCCCGTGCGAGATCGGACAGGATCGCCTCCTGACGACGGGCGGATTCGGGGAGGCGCGCGCGCGCCTGGTCCACGACGCTTTGCGGAACGCCCAGGCGGCTCGCGATCTCGAAGGCCAGAGATCGACCCGGCTGGTTCAGCACGAGACGATAGGTGGGCGCGAACGAGGCGGGGTCGTAATCGAATGAAGCGCATCGCGCGATGGGCGATTCCTGCGCGAAGAGTTTCAGATCCGCGTTGTGCGTGGTGGCGATGACGGTCGCCCCCCGACGGGCGAAGTCGTCGATCACCGCCGCGCCAAGCGCGCCGCCTTCGAGCGGATCCGTGCCGGAGCCGAGTTCGTCGAGGAGGACGAGAGAGCGGCTCGAGCTGCTCACCGCCATCTTCGCGATACCCGCGATCTGGGCAGAGAACGTCGAGAGCCCGGCGCCGAGCGACTGGTCATCGCCAATCTCGGCGAAGATCGAATCGAAGAACGGGACGGTGGTGCCCCCCGCAGCGGGAACCGGCAGCCCTCCCCGCGCCATGAGGCACAAAAGACCCACGGTCTTGAGAGCCACGGTCTTACCACCCGTATTCGGCCCGCCGATCACGAGAATCCTTCGCTCTCCCGACATCTCGAGATCGAGCGGCACCGGCGTGCGTCCGCTCGGCACGAGATCGAGATCGGTGCGGATCGCATCCAGGAGTAGCGGGTGAACGCCCCGCACGATGTTCAATGCGCCATCGTCGGAAAAGACCGGGGCCCGACCGTCGAGATCGCGGGCGAGGCGCGCCTTCGCGTGAAGTGCGTCCCACGTCTCGAGGATCCTCTCCGCCCGCTCGAGCACCCCACGGTCCCCGCGCGCTTCGTCCGAGAGGCCCCGGAGAATCTGACGAATCTCCTCCTGTTCCTCCTCCGAAACAACCACGAGTTCATTGTTGACCGCCACCGCCTCCACTGGCTCGATGAACGCTGTCTTGTTGGCTCGCGACGCTCCATGGACCACGCCGTCGAAGGTGCGTTTGGCTTCGGCCTTCACCATCAGGACTGAGCGGCCATTACGGTTCGCGACCACTTTGTCCTGGAGAACGGCATCGGCGTTGGGCTTGTGCAGGTAAGTCTCGAAAACAAGATCGAGCTCCTCCCGCAGTCGATGCGTGCGAGCTCGCAGCCTTCGGAGTTCGGGTGAGGCATCGTCGCGAACCTCACCCTTGGGGCCAATGGCTCGCGCCACCGAATCCACGAAGGAGAGGGTGCTAAGGCCAGAGAGGCTCCTGGCTTCTTCGGCGAAACGCGATTGGGCGAGACCACCCTTGTCGAGACGGGCCCGCACCTCATGGCCGAGTTCGGAGGTGGCCTGCGCGAAGCGGGCCAGGGCCGCAAGCTCGAGACCGTCGAGGTACTCCCCCGACACGTTCAGCGCCTCGCAGATCGAACCGACCTCGGGAATGCCATCGAAACGGAGCGCGCCCTCGTTCAGAAGATCTCTGAAGACCTCGACATTCTTGAGGGACGTTTCGATCTCGGCACGGGAGGACCCGTCGGGAAGGAAGTCGGCGAAGGCTTCTCGGTTCGCCGATCGCGCGGCGCGACCGACCAGAAGCGCACGAATGGAATCCCATTCAAGGGCTTTGAGGCTCGACGGGTTGGTGAGGGTGGAAGCGACGGGCATGGGCCAACGAGGGCCGGATTCACTTCGGCCGGAGTTGACTCTAACTTGCAGCGAAAGGGAGACTCCTCGGCTTGCCCGAGATGAGCGCCACGTCGACGTTGATCCTGTTCCTCTACTTCCTCGTCCTTCTCATCCTGGGCGTCTTCGGCCTCCATCGTTACGCGATGGTGTACCTCTATCAGCGTCATCGCGACAACAAGGCCCCCCTCCGCGCGATTCGCCAGGAGATCGAGCCTCCGAGGGTCACGGTTCAACTGCCGCTCTTCAACGAGATGTACGTGGTGGAACGGCTGATCGAATCGGTGGCCGCAATCTCGTATCCAAGGGACCGGCTGGAGGTCCAGGTCCTCGATGACTCCACCGACAAGACCACCGCGATCGCCGAGTCGGCGGTGGCCCGGGCGCGGGCGCGGGGTGTCGACATCACACTCATCCATCGCGATCTGCGGGCGGGCTTCAAGGCGGGCGCCCTTCAAAACGGTCTCGAGGTCGCGAAGGGTGATTTCATCCTGATCTTCGACGCCGACTTCATCGCGCCGCCCGACCTCCTCGAAAAATCGCTGGGCCACTTCGAGGATGCGCGGGTGGGGATGGTTCAGGCGCGATGGGGTCATGTGAACCGCGACTGCTCTCTGCTGACCGAGCTGCAATCCATCATGCTCGACGGCCACTTCATCCTGGAGCACGGGGGTCGGAACCGGGGCGGGCGGTTCTTCAATTTCAACGGGACCGCAGGAATCTGGCGGAAAGCCGCGATTCTCGACGCCGGAGGCTGGGAGCACGACACCCTTACGGAGGATCTCGACCTCTCCTATCGCGCCCAGATGCGAGGCTGGCGCTTCGTGTTCCTCGAAGACCTCGTCTGCCCTGCCGAGCTGCCGGTGGACGTGAACGCCTTCAAGAACCAGCAGGCGCGCTGGGCGAAAGGCTCCACTCAGGTGTGCCTCAAGCTGCTGCCCCGCATCCTCGCCTCGGATCTGTCCCTGAAGATCAAGATCGAAGCCTCGTTCCATCTCACCGCGAATTTCGCCTACCCCTTGATGCTCCTGCTCTCGCTGCTCATGTTTCCGGCGCTGGTGATTCGTTACGAAATGGGCCTGTTGGACATGCTTCTCATCGACGTTCCCCTCTTCGCAGGAGCCACCGCGAGCGTTTGTTCCTTCTACGCCTTCGCCCAGCGCCAGATCCACGCGGAGGGGATCTGGCGGCGACGACTGAAGTTCCTGCCAGGAGTGCTGGCGCTCGGTGTCGGCCTCTCGGTCGGTAACGCGCGCGCGGTGATCGAGGGACTCGTTGGGAGAAAGTCGGAGTTCGTCCGCACGCCCAAACTCGGCATGCTCGGTTCAACCGGCAACCGGCGGATGAAGAGCTACCGCGGCCCGGGTAACTGGCTTCCCTGGATCGAACTCTCCCTCGCTCTCTACTTCACGGAGACGGCGATCTACGCGGCGACCCATGGCCTGTGGGGTTCGCTTCCGTTCGCCCTGATCTTCCTGGCGGGGTATCTCTATACGTCGCTTCTCTCGCTCCTCCAGGGGATCGAGCGTTTTGCGCCCGCCCGCCCGATCGAAGCCTGAGGGAACAATTACAGGGTTTGGCGCTCGCCGCCACAGGCCTCGCACGGACACAGTTCGCGTAGGCGCGGGAACGCCCAGATGCCGGTGTCATGGCCGTCGGCCCAGCGAAACATCAGCGCATAGTTCCCTACGCTCTCGATGCCGGCGAGCGACTGATCCTTGAGGTCAAGGTAGCGGGGAGTCGGGGCATGGCCCTGGCAGCCGGCGCACGGACACCAGCTGCGCAGATAGTCGAGCGCGAACTCGGATTTGTGCCCGTCGGCCCAATCGATGGCGAGGACTCTTCGGCCGCGCAGATGCCGGACTTCGACCGGTTCGTGCGTGGTCATGCCGTAGTGCTTTGGGCCGCCGGCCCGGCGGGCTTTAGAGCCAGCCCATGCGGCGGGCGAGGAACGCCGCGCCGAGGCCGACTGCGGCGCCGACGAACAGCAGCGCCAGGGCCGCTGCACCGATCATCAGCCAGAAGGCCGGGCCCCGATTCGGGGCAGTGGGCGCGGCCGCCGGAGCCACGACGGCGGCAGACTGGGGAGC
>CAZBTT010000267.1:0-6855 GCA_964494295.1 uncultured Acidobacteriota bacterium | reverse complement strand
TGACCGACCAGCGGATCCTCGCGGTGCAGCCGATGCGGTTGAAGATCGAGACGGTTCGATCAGCCACGACGATGGCGAATCTCGCGCGGGACTGGAACTCGCCGGTGAAGGTTGAGACGCTGACTCTGATCAACGGTGTCGCCACCAACGCGTCCCTCGCCCCGGGTCGGCTGGTGAAGCGCGTCACCGGTCAGAGCGTCCAGTAACCAAGGAGGACATCGTGGATCTTGGGCTCAAAGGCCGTAGCGCGGCCGTAGCAGCGGCCTCACGGGGCCTGGGCCGGGCGACCGCCCTGGCTCTCGCACGTGAAGGCTGTCTGGTCGCGGTCTGCGGCCGCGATCCGAAGAAGATCCGCGCGTCGGCCGACTTCATCGAGCGAGAGACCGGCGGACGGGTTCTCGCGGTCACCGCAGACGTGGGCGTTCGAGCCGACTGCGAGCGCTTCATCGGTGAAACGGTGGGCGCCTTCGGCCGTCTCGACATCCTGGTAACGAACACAGGCGGGCCGCCGGCGGGGAACTTCGAGGCCACGGATGGGGCGGAGTGCGAGAGGGCCTACAACGGCCTGCTCACGAACGTGATCAATCTGGTGCGTGCGGCGGTTCCGCACATGAAGCAGGCGAAGTGGGGACGGATCTTGAACATCGCTTCGCTCTCGGTGAAGCAGCCGATCGACAATCTGATCCTGTCGAACACGTTCCGGCCGGCCATCGCGGGTCTGTCGAAGTCGCTCTCGAAGGAGCTTGGGCCCTACGGCATTCTCGTGAACACGCTCTGCCCGGGCTACACGCGCACCGACCGCCTCGAGGAACTGGCCGAGAGTCGCGTGAAGGCCGCGGGAATCACGAAAGAGCAGTACTACGAGTCCCTGGCCAAGAACGTCCCGCTCGGCCGGGTCGGTGAGCCCGAGGAGTTCGCGAACGTGGCCGCGTTCCTGTGCTCGGAGCGAGCCTCGTACGTCTCAGGCTTGGCGCTCGCGGTGGACGGCGGATCCAGCGTCGGCCTCGCGTGATCAGCGTCTGAACGCGATTACGCCAAGAAAACCCACCTTCGCAACGCGCGAACCCCACTTCGCGGCTCGTGAGTTAGGTCTCAGATATCGCCAGGTGTCGAACGCGGCGGGAGCGAGGACCAGTGCCCCGATCAGTCGTTCATCGGTGCCGGTGGCGTCGGCAATCCCGCGAGTATCGCGTTCGAACGGACCGTGGCGCGCGAAGGCGGCCCCTGCGTACGCGACCGATGTGGCGACGTGGAAGGTGAGGGCGCCCTTCTCGTAGTTCGAAAGCGCGTCGTCCGGAGCGCGTCGCGAGAGGATGATCTCGGACGTGACATGCTGGGAAAAGAAACCCGCACCGGAGATGAGGGCCTCGCGACCCGGCGGCATGTCGGATCGGTGCGTGATCGCGAAGAACGGGAGCGGGCCGAAACTCACTCCCTTGAGCCGCGGTTTCGCATCGAAGGCGAGGTCGAGGGCCAGATGCGAGGCTTCGTGAACCGCCAGGCCCGAAAGGCCGCCCGCAAGGAACGGCTTCCAGAAGCCACCGGCCCCGGCGGACGAAGCCACCAGGACCAGCACGGCGGCCCAGGCCGTCACCGTTGGCCTAGTCCCTTCGACACGCGAACGGAGCGCCGTCTGGTGGACAGGAGCCCTTCTGCCGTCCAGGCTCCTAGTCCCTTCGACACCCGAACGGAGCGCCGTCTGGTGGACAGGAGCTCGCCGATCGACGGGGCTCCTAGTCAATGACAAATGTGACGAGCATGTTCACCTGGTACGAGACGATCTTCCCCTTCTTGATCTCGACCTTCTGCTCCTTGATCCACGCCGACGTGACGCCGCGGAGGGTCTTGGTGGCGCGCCCGATGCCGACCTGCAGGGCATCCTCGAAGCTCTTGGCGGAACGGGCGGTGATTTCGGTGACGCGGGCGACTGAATTCATGGGTGTTCTCCTGACGGGACGAAAGGCGACGTTCGCGGCTCACCGGGGGAAGTCCCACGGCTCCGCGGGGGGATTTTAGTGCGTTTGAATCGGATCCTATGTTCGGTTTCGCACGAAGGAGACTGGGGCGCCGGTAGAATCAAGTACCTACTTGTAGATTATCCGGTAGAATCTACAGCGACATGTACTTTCCACGCCTGCTGAGCGAACGTCTCGGGGCCCGTGCCTCGCAGGGCAAAGTTCGCCTGCTGTTCGGCCCTCGCCAGACCGGGAAAACCATGCTCCTCGAGCACGGCATCCCCGGCATTCATCGCATCGATCTCGGCGCTCCCTCGGAACGCAGGCTCTACGAAGCCGATCCGGCTCGCCTCGGCCGGGAACTCAGGGCTCTTCCCGCGAAAGTCCGGAGCGTGGTGCTCGACGAGATCCAGAAGGTGCCCCCGCTGTTGGACGAGGTCCAAAGCCTGTATGACCGGGACCGAAGGAGATTCGAGTTCTTCCTGACCGGCAGCTCCGCGCGAAAGCTCCGCAGCGATTCCGCCAACCTGCTACCGGGGCGATCGCACGTTTTTCGCCTTGGTCCGGTAACCCTTCTGGAAACCCGCCGAACGTCGGCCTCCGATTGGATGGGTCGGAAGACGCCGGTCGCGGATGCTACGGGCTTCCCGGCGCAGAGTCTCGCCCGGCAGCTGACGCTGGGCTCGCTTCCCGGGGTTCGCCTAGAAACCCAGGCCGCGGCCCGTGAGACGCTCCGAGCCTACGTCGAGAACTACCTTGAGGAAGAGATCCGTCGGGAAGCGGTTGTCCGCGACCTCGGTCCCTTCTCCTTGTTTCTGCGGCTGGCCGCGCTGGAGTCCGGTCACCCCATCAATCTCACCCGCCTTTCGCAGGAAGCCGGGATTGGCCTCGCCACACTTCGGAACTACTACGATGTTCTGGCGGACACCTTCGTCGGCTATCGCGTCCCCGCCTATGGGCGGGCGGGTCGAAAGCGCCTGCTCACCACGCCGAAGTTCCTCTTCTTCGACCTGGGCGTGCGCAACGCCGCTGCGGATGCCTCGCTCGACCCCGGGTCGTACGGAGCGGCGGGAGGGGGGTTGCTGGAGCAGGGGGTGGGCTCCGAACTCGTCACCCGGGCCTTGACCCTGGGCAGGGGAGATCGCGTCACCTTTTGGCGCACGGTGACCGGCGCCGAGGTCGACTTCGTCTGGGAGGGAAAGAAAGAGGACCTGCCCATCGAGGTCAAGTGGACGGAGAACCCGCGTTCCGAAGATGCCCGCCATCTCGAGACGTTCCTCGATGCATATCCGGAGAGGGCGAAACGTGGCCTGCTGGTGTGCCGAACGCCACGGCGCCAGCAACTCTCGGACCGGGTCGTGGCGATTCCCTGGGATGAAATGTAGCCGGCTGCCCTACCGCGACAACAACGCGACGGCCTGATCCGCGACCTCGAAGGCAGCGCCAGGCCGGCCCAGGCGGCGAGCGTTGGCGCGCATTGACGTGAGTCGATCCGGGTTAGCGAGCAGTTGTGACACCCGCCAGGCGACGGTCGCCGGGCTCTCGCCCGAGATCGCGGCTCCTTCCTCGTAAAGCATCGTTGCGTTTCGCGTCTCTTGTCCGGGGATCGGAAATGTCACCACCATCGGCACGCCACACGCCAGTGCCTCCGAGGTTGTAAGCCCGCCGGGCTTCGTCACGATGAGAGCGGCAAGAGCCATCCACTCCCGCATCTCCGTGGTGAACCCGATCACGCGCACGCGGCTGCGGAATCCGGCAGTGGACTTGGCGATCCTGTCCCGGAGAACCTCGTTCCGCCCAGCCACAACCACCATCTGCGCCGAGGTCAACGCACCCGCGAGTGACTCCGCCAGTTCGGCGACCGGACCAACGCCGAAGCCGCCGGAGAGGACCAGCACGAGTGGTCGATCCGCGCTCACCTTGTGCCTGGCGCGCAGCGCGGTGATATTCGGGGTGACGGAAAACTCGGGATCGATGGGGATTCCGGTCACCGAAACCCTCTCGCGGGGTTCACCGAGCCGCGCGAGGACTTCGACGTTCTCGGCGCGGGACACGAAATAGCGGTCGATGCCAGGACAAAGCCAGAAGCGATGAACGTCGTAGTCGGTGACCACCACGGCATGCGGGCCGGTCCACTTTCGTTTCCGTCTCAAGCGTTCGCACAGCTCGGCGGGCAGGAAGTGGGTGTGAATGATGAGATCTGGATTGCTCTCGATCACGAGGTCCTCGAACTTCCGGAGCTGGGATCGTTGCAGCAATGACCCGAGCTTTCGCGCCGCGGGATGTGGGGCCGATCGATTGGTGCGATCGAAGACCGCCCCGACGACCTCCGGCGCCGAGTTCACGAAGTCCACATAGCCCTGGCCGTAGAGCCGACGGAACGCCGGAGTGGCAAGGCTCAAGACGTCCACATGCCGAACGGATGCGTCCGGGCGCCGGCGAGCGATGGCTTTCTGGACTGCTTCCGCCGCCCGCATGTGGCCCGCCCCCGCGGAGGCGGAGCAGACCAGCACGAAGAGCGGGCGATTGAGGAGCATGCGCGCGGCCCGGCTCACCGTGGTTTCTCCTCGAGGCGGCCAACCCATCGACGGAGGCGCACCCAGCCATCGAAGAATCCGAATTCCTGCATCTCAGCGAATGCCTCCTGCTTCGTCCAACCCTCGACGAGCACGCGATAGGCCGCGATCATCGCCCCGGTGCGATCCTTCCCGCGATAGCAGTGGACGAACACCGGCTGCGCGGAGGGATCCTGAACGATGGCGAGGAACTTCTCGAGCGTCTCTTTGGACGGCTCTCCCGAACTCGGAATGGGAAGCCAGATGTAATTGATCCCGGCCTTCTTCGCATCGGCCCTCTCCGTGCGCTTGTGGTAGTGGCGCAGGTTGACGATGGTCCTGACTTTCAGGTTTGCGAGCGCCTCCATGCCCCCTTGCCCGGGCATCCCGCCCCGGTAGATTCCGGGCGCGACCAGCGCCAGGTTGGTTAGGCCGGAGAGGCCTTCGATGCGCTCGGCAGGAACAGGCTTCGTGGGGACGGGTGGAAAACCGACCTGGCCCCCCGCCAGGATTGAAATCAGAAGCAGCCGAAACATCGCAGGACGATAATATGGAGGTGAAGGGCGGGAGCTAGGCTTCGCGGGAAAGGACACTCGCGATTACGGCCGGGCGAAATGCCGACCTTGGTAGTGGCCGGGGTGATCGGGGGGAGCCATCCAACTACGCAATATCTGGGCGCGTCTGCCGGCGGCGATCCAACCAATCGCGGATTCGGATCCGCGCAGTTCCGTGCGGCGATCCTTGACGTCTCATCGCGGCCCACTTATAGTCCGCCGGGTTTCGTCGCCACCCTCCGCGCAAGAATCCAACACGCCCCATAGATAGATGATGCCCACCGAAGCCGCCCCGAGCCTGCCGGCTTACTTCCCGGTCGTTATGCTGTTCCTGGCCGCGACTGGCTTCGCGCTTTTCAACGTCCTCTTCTCTTATCTGCTGGGTCGGCCCCGACCGAATCCCGCCAAGAGTGCGGTTTACGAATGCGGCGTCCCCTCGGTTGCGAAGCTCTCCGAGCGGTTCCCGATCAAGTTCTACCTCGTGGCGATGCTATTCATACTCTTCGACGTGGATGCGGCATTCCTTTATCCGTGGGCGCTCGTGTTCAAGGAACTCGGCATGTTCGGTTTCATCGAGATGATGGTGTTCATGGGCCTGCTCGGTTCGGGCTTCGCCTACGCGTGGAAGTCGGGCGCCTTCGAGTGGTAGAGAGATAGCGCGCCCAAATGCCTTTTACCGCCGAGAACCGCAGAGCCCTAGACGCCACGATCGCGAAGTATCCGATCAAGCGGTCGGCCCTTCTGCCCGCGCTGCGCCTGGCTCAGGAGCAGGACGGCTACATCACCCCCGAAGCCATGGCGGAGATCGCGGAGATCCTCGGCGTTTCCACCGCCCAGGTGCACGACACCGCGAGCTTCTACACGATGTTCTCCCTCAAGCCCGAGGGGAAGACGCTCATCGAGGTCTGCACGACGCTGTCATGCGCTCTCGGCGGTTCCGAAGGCTTGATGACCCGAACGTGCGGCAAGCTCGGGATCAAGCCGGGTGAGACCACGGCCGACGGGAAGTTCACCGTGAAGCCGGTCGAGTGCCTCGCGGCCTGCGGCGGCGCGCCCGCGGTGCAGGTGAATGGCGAGTGGCTCGAGAACGCGACGGACAAGGACATGGATAAGGTCCTCGCGGGCGAGAAGGTGTATCGGCCGTTCGAGTGGCCGAAGAGCCCGGGCGAACCGCTCCTCTTCAAGAACGTCTGGACCCCCGGCTCGCAGTCGATCGACGTCTACAAGAAGAGCGGCGGCTACGCGAACCTCAAGAAGTACCTCGAGATGGTGCCGGAGGACATCACCGAACAGGTGAAGAAGTCGGGCCTGCGTGGACGCGGGGGAGCGGGCTTCCCGACCGGGCTCAAGTGGACGTTCCTTCCGAAGGACTCGCCCAAGCCGCGGTATCTGTGCGTGAACGCCGACGAGTCCGAGCCCGGCACATACAAAGACCGCGTCATCATCGAGAAGGATCCGCATCTCCTGATCGAGTCGAGTCTCATCTCGGCCCACGCCATCCGGTCGAAGTCCTGCTACATCTATATCCGCGGCGAGTTCCACGAAGGCGCTCGCATCCTCAACAAGGCGGTGGAGGAGGCGTACGCCGCGGGTTACGTGGGCAAGAACATCCTCGGCACCGGCATCGATATCGACATCGTCGTGCATCGCGGCGCGGGTTCGTACGAGTGCGGGGAAGAGACAGCCCTTCTGGAAAGTCTCGAGGGCAAGCGCGGCCAGCCGCGCCTCAACCCGCCCTTCCCGGCGGTCGCGGGGCTTTACGCCCGCCCGACCAGCGGCCACACCGTCGAG
>CAZBTT010000266.1:0-6948 GCA_964494295.1 uncultured Acidobacteriota bacterium | reverse complement strand
GCAGACACAGGGCTGCGTCCACCGCCTCCGACCGGCCCATGCTGGGGCGGCCCGCAGCGTCAACACCTGCCGGGACGCCGTGGGCCGCGGGCTCCAGCTTTCTCAAGGCCACCGAGTCCCTCAATCCCATCATCGAAGCCCTGGTCGAAGCCGCACGAGCCGGACCGATCGCGGAATGGGAGCTCAAGGCGGGCGGACCGCCCGGTTCCACCCTTCTGCCGCCGTTGCTTCAGATGCGACGGCTCAGCCGCGTGCTGCGACTGCGCATCGCGGCTCACTCGTCCTGCGGCGAGTCACAGCGCGCGATCGCTGAGATGCGGGTCATGGCCCGGCTTCAGCAGTCCTTGGAAGGGCTGCCGTTCGCGAACACGTCCCTCATGGAGATGGCGCTCGCCGATGAAATGCTCGACACGATCCATGACGGGCTCGCCCGCGGACAGCTCGATGAGCGGCATCGTCGCGAGGTCGCGGCGCTCCTCAGCGACGGATGGATCGAGTCGGCCCGCCTGGCGCTACGGGCTGACAGGAACTGGCTTATCTTCTACGCGGAGTCGCCCGAGTTTGTGAGGGCGGCGGGGAACAACGCCCTAGGCTCGTGGCTGATGCCTCGCGGCTGGCTGCTTCGTCAGGCGGTCCATATCGCCCGTTTCACGGACGACGCTCTGCAACTTCTTGAGAACCCGTCGCACATTGATCCTTCGGCCATCGATGGACTGGCGCATGGGGAGCGCGAACAAACCACTCCCTACAACGTCATCGCGCGCATGACCGAGTTGAGCGTCGGACGCCTGGCCAGAAACGCAATGGCCCTTCAAACCAGGGTCCGGCTCATTCGCGTCGCTTTCGCGCTCTCAGCGTTGCGGGAGGAGGCGGGCGCCTACCCCCAGACTCTGTCGGCGCTGGCTCCGAGCTACCTGGCGGCTGTACCAACCGACATCGTGAACGGGCAACCGCTCCAATACCGCCCATCCACCCATGGCTTCTCGGTGTACAGCGTGGGATGGGACCTGAAAGACGATGGCGCTCCGTCCGAGCCGCGCGCTCGATTCGCGGATCGCAGGGACTGGGTCTTGGCGATCGGGGAGCGGTGAAATCGGACGGTCAGGCCCCGGCTACGGCCTTGGTGATCTGATCGCAATGCCCTCGGTCGTGGCCGATCATGACCTCCACGATGCGCTCGATCGTGATCTCACCCCGTTTAGGGTGGATGCCGGATCGCTGCCACTGACCGGCGGGAAGGGCGCGCAGCAGCCGCAGGTTGTCTTCACGGAGCCGTGCGAACTCCTTGAGCGCAGGACCGAGTTCCTGGGTGTTGTAGCCGTTCTTCACCGCGAGATCGTCGACCTCGAGCATGTAGAAGGCAGGCCGGTCCGAAAACGCGGCTTTGACCAGGCGGTCGGCCCACAGCTTCTCGATATCGCGCAGGTGGCACACCACCTCCAGGGCCGACCACTTCTCCGGTGCGGGCTTGCGCCGCAGAACAGAGTCTTCGAGTTTCTTCATCAGGTCGCCGACTTTCTTCGGACCCGATTCCAGCGCTTCCAAGGTCGATGCTCTCTTCTTGATCCCTTCGATCTGCCCAAGATGCGCTTCGTCATTCCCCATCGCCTGGCGGCGAAGCAACGCGTCCATGGTCAGCGGCCCTGCGGTCTCGTGGGTGCCCATGCGCTCCCAACTGGAACCCTTGACCGACTTGAGGAGCCTCAGGCACTCCTTCCGGAGCTTCAGCCAGTCGCGAAGCACGTCGGCGAGTTTCAGGCTTCGGTAGTCGTCGCGGATCGCGCGGATGTCCCCGTCGATGTCGGGGAGCGTGGGGTTCTCCTCGGCGAGGATCCGGCGATAGCGCTCGAGGTAGGCCTCGCGCTCCATGTCGCGCATGGGGGCGACGAATTCGAGGATGGACCACTTTCCCGGACCGGGGGTCCAGAGCAGGAGTTTTTTCGGCACTCCCCGGAGGGCCGCCTTGAGGCGCGCGGGCGTTCCCACGACGATTTGCAGCAGGGCGGCACGTTCGAGGTCGGTCATGTTCAGTACCTCCAGCTCGTGATGTCGGCGCCGGGTGGCGCGGTCTTGAGGATCCTCGCGACGATCTTCGGCGCGAACATCTGGTGATAGCGCAGGCGCGAGTAGGCGTTCGAACGGGTGTGATCGCCATTCCAGCAATGCTCCGCGCGATCGCCGTAGTCGACTTCCCCGCCAAACGGCGGGTTCTTCGTGGACTTCAAGAACTCCTCGGTGAGGTACACCGCGTTGTTGAGGTAGTAGTTGTCCATATCGCCGACGTAGATGTTGACCTTGCCTTCGAGTTTCTTCCCGAGGCCCTTCTCCCAGTCGCGTTTCATGATGTGAGTGAGGTCGTAGTTCTCGCGCCAGAAGTTCGCCACGTCCTTGTCGATCTTGCCGGTGGTGCGATCCCAGATGGGCTTGGGATAACCGTCGGGGCCAACGGGGGAATAGGTGGCGGTCCAGATATCGAACTGACCGCCCGAGCGTCCCTTTGAACCGAGGACGCTTTCCATCCGATTCATCTGCTCGACCGTGGCCGAGATGTGTCCGAGCCAGTTGCGATGCGCGGGCCGCGCCACGACCTTCCACGGGCCCTTCGCGAAGTAGGCGTTCTCATCGTCGTAGATGTTGACCGAGGTGAAGGCGCGGAAGTCGATGGGGTCGGGGCACGCGGCGAAACAGCCGTTGTAGAAATCGGGATAGAAGATCTGCACCGCGAGCGCTTCCCAGCCGCCGGTCGAACCGCCGTACATGAAACGCGACCATGGCGTGCCGAGACCGCGAAACGTCTTCTCGATGTACGGGATCAGTTCTTCGTTGATCGCATCGCCATACGGGCCCTGGTTCGGCGTGTTCACGGCGTAGGAATCGTCGTAGTAGGGCGTCGGGTGCTGGATCTCGATGATCAACATCCGCGGGAAACCCGGACCGGTCCAGTCCTTGTAGAACTGGTGGGCGAGTTCCTGCTGGATCCTGTTGTAGCCGGCGAGGTTGAAACGGGCCGAGAAGTCGGGCTTCAGGTTCGGATCCGGAGGCGTCTCACGGAAGCCCTCGAACGTGTACGGGAAGTGCCCGTGATTGATGACGAGGGGATAACGCGCATTGGGGTGAGTGTCGAAACCCTCGGGCAGGAGGATGTTCGCGCCGAGGTGCATATCGCGGCCCCAGAACTTCGACAGCTTCTCACTCTTGATCCGGATGTGTTTGATGTATTTCGTATCGGCAGGGCGCGGGATCGGGGGGATCTCTTTGTCGAGGGCGATCGCGACCGTGCCCCCTTTGGAGGGATCGATCGTGATCTTGCGCGGCGTGGAGTAGAAGTTCCCCGGGGCGGCATTCCATTGCTGTCCTTCGCCCCGATCCATCGGGAGCTTCACGGTGTGCCCGTCGGAGCGCTTAAACGTCTCGTACTTATGAAGGAGGGCCTGGACGTTGTAGGTCCCCGGCGGGATCCGCGCCAAAGACTCGACGGGGTACCCGAGGACATCTCCGGAGAAGCTCGCGGCCTGACCCGGCTTCCAACCGTCGACATCGACACCGAAGACCTGCTGGGAGTTAAGCGACGTATCGGAAATCTGGAACCGGGGCTCGGCCGAATCGTCGGTGGAAATGAGCAACAGGACGCGACCATCGAAGGGGCCGGCTCCCAGACTCGCGGGATAGGTCACTTCGAAACGGAGGGGTGGCGCCGGCGCCTGGGCGGACGCGGGAGCCATCGAGAAAGCGGCACAGAGCACGAGGGCCAAAGGCGCCTGCAGGGCACGGACGTGGTTTTCGAGTCGGGGCATCGTTTCTCCTTGACGGCCTCGCTGCGTCGCGGCCGGGCGTGGAGTTTAGATCGCTCGGCGGCGGTCAGATCGCCCGGAGAGGAATGGACGCTCGTTTGAACTTCGCCGGTTTGTTCTCGAGCTTGAGCACGCCGCGCGGGCACACCTGAGCGCACATGCCGCAACCCACGCAGGACGCGCGGGTGAAGGACTGATTCGACATGGCGTATTGCCTCACGTCGATCCCCATCTCGCAGTAGGTCGAGCAGTTCCCGCACGAGATGCACATGTCTTTCTTGACCGTGATCCGGAACCGCCCCCGCTTCTGAATGAGACCGAGGATCGCCGCCATCGGACAGCCGAACCGGCACCACACCCGCGTCCCCATGAGCGGATAGAGGCCCACGCCGATGACGCCGCTGAACATCGCGCCGATGGCGAAGCCGTACCAGTCCTGAACCTTGAAAGCGAACTGCGCAAACGCGGGGTTGTTCTGGCCGATGGCCCAGTTGACCCAGACGATCGCGGTGGTCACAAGGCTCAGCGTGAGCACGCTGTAGATGGAGATCCGCTCGAACCGCCACGCGCCTTTCGACTTGTCGGAGAGGTGGCGGAACGGCTCGCCCGCGGTGTTGGCAAGGCCGCCGCAACCGCAGATCCAGGAACAGTAGAACCGTTTGCCGAAGTAGTACGTGAGGATCGGGAATGCGATCAGCGAACCGATGAAACTCCACGCGATCATCAGGAAGGGCTGCTTCAGGATGTACTCGGGATAGAAGTACTCCATCTTGAGCGGCCAGAAGTAGCTGAAATAGAACTCGCGGTTCCAGAACACCTGCAAGACGATGGGCAAGGCGAAGGCGAGAACGATCTGCACCAGCACCACTACGATCGTCCTCACCCGTTGATAGGGGCTGTTCCCGTGGCGCTTGAGCATGTACGCGCCGCCCGCGATCATGGCGATGGAGTACAGCAGGCCGTAGAGCACCCACTTCGACGGCAGGCCAACAGACCGAGCCGCCGTCTCGAACACGTCGATCGTGATGCCGACTCTCGGCAGCGGGCCGAAGTAGAGCAGGATGTACGAGACGGTGAGGAGCGCGGTCATCAACCACGCTGGCCACTGCCGAGTCCGCATCGGCTGCTGGTACGTATCGAGGAGGCCTGCCTGCATCAGTTGGCTCCGGTGGTGAGGCGCGCGTCCGGCCGAGCTTCAAAACGCGTTGAGAACTCCTCGTCGAACTGGGCCTCGCCAAGATGCGCGAGGACGTAGTCGAGCGTCCGGCCTTCCGCGATCCACTGGAGCAGCGGCTCCTGATCGAACCTGGTCCCGAGGAAGTTGAAGCCGATCACCTTGTCGCCGCGGCATACGATCCGATGCGACACACACGCCGCCTCGGACTCCTGGTACCAGGTCTTCAGATCCGCGGGAACGTCAGCTTGCGACCCGTCCAGGTTCACGCGGACGGGAAGATCGCCCGCGGTGGTCCACTCGATATCGAAAAACTTCGCGGAGTTGTACATGGGTCCGCGGCGGTAGCGGACGGACTCGCCCAGCATCGACGCGCCCGCGACGCGTCCCTGGTCGCGGGCGGTGTACCAGAGTTGCTCGGGTCGCCGCGTGCCATCGGCCCATGTGACGTTCGCGCAATCGCCCGCGGCGAAGACATCGGGTTGGCTTGTGTGCAGGGCATCGTCCACTTCGATCGCGCCCGAAGGCGAGAGTGAGATCGGACTTCCGTCGAGCCATCCGGTATTTGGAGTCACGCCGATCGCGGTTACCACGAGATCGGTCGGAAGGCTCGAGCCATCGTCAAGCCGCACGCCGCTAACGGCCCCCGCCGCCGATCTCTCGATCGCGGACACGCTCTGTTTCAAGCGAACGTCAATGCCTTGACGCCTCATGTGCGCGGCCACCATGGCCGACTCGTTCGAGTCGAGCGCCATGGGAAAGTACCAGTCCTCGCGGATCACGAACGTCACGTGAAGACCGCGATGGTGGAGGATTTCCGCGACCTCCACTCCTATCAGGCCGCCGCCGATGACAACCACGCGCCGCCCCTTTCGCGCGTCGCGGTCCAGCCGTTCGTGATCGCCAAGAGTCACATATGAGTGAACTCCCCCACCCACGGCACCCGGCCATGGCGCGGGGCGGGCCTTCGAGCCCGCGGCGAGCAGCAGTCTGTCGTACGAAAGACCGCCTCCATCGGAGAAATGCAGGCGGCGGGCCCCTGGATCCACACCGATGGCTGTCGCGCGCACGCGCTCGAATCCCATCCGGGCGTAGAACCCGCGGTCGTGCGGTTCAGTGTCCTCGATCCGCAACTGGCCCGCGAAAACGTACATCAGCGCCGGCCTCGAAAAGAAGTGGTCTGATTCCGCGGAGACGATGGAGATGCGGGCCGAGGCATCCCTGCTCCGGATCACGGAGGCGGCTTCGATGCCCGCGACACCGTTCCCGAGGATGACGTGGTGCACGAGTTTCAGATGCCGACGTTCATCGAGGGGTTTCCGCGCGGTCCTTGAATCGGGTCAACCACATGGCGGCGAGAGTCACGCCCAGCACGAGCCCCGAGGCCACCGCACCGACGAGCGACAACCACTCGCCGATGGTGGAAGGATTCACGATCTTCATCACTTCGGCCATCCAGGGGAACGTGGCGTCCTTGCGATGGGCCTTGATGGCCTCGAGTGCGGCGAGGACCGCGACCGCCGCCACGGCCGAGATCGCGCCAAAGGCCGCGGTGAGACGCAGAAGGGCGCCGCCATCCATCGTCGATGCGGGTGGGTCGCCTTCGGGTGTCTCAAAGCGCAGCTCACGCTGATCCCAGGGCACGAAGCGCGACAACATCACCATGCCCGGGATGGCCATCACAATGGTGAGGAGGAAGAAGTTCGTCCAACCGAGCGTATCCGCGAGGAGCCCGGAGGGCGGCCCGGCGAAGATCCGAGGCAGGGAGAACAGGCTCGAGAGAAGGGCGAACTGCGTGGCTGAGAAGCGAATCTCCTTGAGGCGAAGCATCAGGACGCCGAAAGCACCCGTCCCGAGCCCCCTCGAGATGTACTCAAAGATGGTCGCGGCATAGAGAACGGAGGAGACCAGCCCCGACTCCTAGCCCTACGCGCACCCCGCGTTCGAAAAGGCCTTAAGAAAACCCGTGCTCCAGAGCGCGAG
>CAZBTT010000265.1:0-6953 GCA_964494295.1 uncultured Acidobacteriota bacterium | reverse complement strand
CGGGATCAGACGAGGTGCGCACCGTGACTTCGACATCCACACCCTTGACGCCGACCTTGTAAAGCCCGAGCCCGACGTGCCACTTCCCCACCTGGATCGGTCCGGGCCAGTAACCGGGTGTCGCGTCCACGGCGCTCACGAAGATCGTGCTGCGCTCACCGCCGGTCCAGCCCCGGAAGGCGGAGGTGCCAAGAGCGAGCGAGCCAGGTTCGAGGAGGCAGAGGTCCACAACGTTCTCGCCGTTAGCCTTGTCGTACTTGAGGTCGATCTCGACTCGGGTTGTGCCTGCGGGGACATCGAAGGGGACGTTCACGTAGCGAAGGACCTGCTGGTCCTTGGCGGTGTAGTGGGCGTTGATGACGCGGGGCGGATCGACAGACTGCACGAGCGCCAACACCGCCATCACGAGTGCGAGCGCTGTCACGCCACTCCTTCATGATCGGCGAGCATGTTGAGGACGAGCGCGGTCCAGGAGAAGGCGTGGGCGCCGAAACCGTCGCCAGTGTAGGGGTCGTAGTACTCGCGAAAGCCGTGCTGCTCGATGAGGGCGGCCGAGCGATCCTCGATCGTGCGGGCCAGATCGACGTAGCCATGACGGCGCAGACCGCGGGCGATGTACCAGTTGGTGTTGATCCACGACGGACCGCGCCAGAGGAGCTTCGAATCGTGCTCCGGGCGACCGTCCGAGGGCTTCAGATAGAGGGGCTCGTTGAGCGCCGTCGAAGGAACCGGGTACGCCGCCGCGTATTCCTTCGGATCTGCGATGTGCTTCACGAGCGAGTCCACCATCTCCCGCGGAAGGTCGGGCAGCAGAATGGGCAAAAGCGAGGTAACGGTACTCACCTGAAGCTGCTTCTCGGCCTTCCCGGCCAGATCGAAGAACAGGTCGCTCTTCGCGTCCCAGCATTTCGTCACGAGCGAATCCACGGACTTCGTGGCCCGCGCTCGCATCTGTGCGGCGGCGGCGTTGTCGCCCGCTTCTTCGTGCAGCTCGGCGAGGACACGCTCGTTCTCGGCGTAGATCGTGTTCACGAGAACGTCCTCGACCACAAACCGATCGGCCGCGAACATCTTGTCGTGGTCGCGCTGCATCTCGGCATACGGCCCGACCGCGCGCTGCCAGGCCGCGGTGAACTCGTCGCGGGTGGGATTGGTGACCCCGAGATAGGCGTCGTACTTGGGAATGTGATCGAGACCCGACTCGTCGGGCTGCAGGATGGCGATGAGACCATCGCGGTCGGGATCGCGCATCCGGTCGAGCCAGTCGTAGTAGCGCCGCACCTTGGGGAGCAACTCGTCGAGCACCGCGCGACCGCCCTCGCCACGCGTGATCGCGAAAAGCGCCTCGGCCAGCAAGGGCGGCTGGATGCAGTCGGAGAGATAGGGCGTCCGGTAGGCGATCGAGTACTCCTTCAGCATCTCCTCGAAGGCTTCGCGCTGCCAGAAGGTCACATGGCCCACAAACCCGTCGTCCGGTTGATTCTTGAGAAGACTCCGGATCTCGGACCGCGCCCGGTCCATGTCGTATCGCGCGAGGACGATCGCGTGGAAACACGAGTCCCAGAACCACTGGAATGGATAGGTGCCGGTGGAGTGGCAGACGAAATCGTAGTCGTGGCCGCACCACGGCGCCGTTCCCTCCTGGCGGTTGCGGTCGTAGAGCGCTTTGACCCTCTCGGTCATGGCATCGTAGCGGGCGGAGTGGCTCATGCGGGCGCGATCATGTCACGAGCCGCTCGGAGGTTCATCAACCCACTCGGTTTAAGGTTCCCGGGACCCTGAATTTCGTCGACGCCGGGGCCTCAACCCCGGAGGCGGATAAGCGGTCTAAGGTGGTGGACTGGTTCGTCGGGTGTGTCGCCGGGCCCTACAGGATCCCTGCGCGTCCGTGCTACAAGTCTCGTCTTAATAGTTACTTAAGACAGCCGTGGAAGAATCGGTTCGGTTCTTTTCTCGAAGGTGTCGGTTCGGTTTCATTGTGGAGCGTGTTTTGAAGACAAACGTCAGTTCATGGATCTCCGGCGGCCTCACCGTGTTGAGCCTCCTGGCGGCGGTTGCCACCGCGCAGACCCCGGCCCCGGCGCCGGCGGTGCTCACCGTGCTGGGCCAGATCGAAACCGTCGATGCCGCGACTAAAACCGTGACCATGAAGCTGGCCGATGGCGCGACCGTCACGGTCGCTCTTGCGGAGAAGGGGACGGTGGTGAAGGTCGCCCCCGGTGAGACCTCGCTCCAAAACGCCGCCCCCATCGCCTTCGATGCCATCACCGCGGGTGACCGCGTGATGGTCCGCGGGGGAACGAGAGCTGAAAGCCGGATCGAAGGCGCGCTTCGCGTCGTGGTCATGGCGAAGACGGATCTCACCGCGCGGAACGAAGCCGAACAGCGCGCATGGCGCGAGCGTGGCGTGGTGGGAACCGTGATCTCCGCGGATGCCGCGAATGGACAGTTCATCCTGCAGACAAACACGCCTGCCGCCCCGCCGGCGGGTGCCCCGGGCGCCACCGCACCCGCGCCGTCGAACACGGTCGTGGTGGAGGCGAAGAATGCGACGATTCACCGATACGCCGACACCTCGGTGAAGTTCGACGATGCTCGTCCTGCGACCGTCGCGGACATGGCGGCGGCGGATCAGGTGCGGGTATTGGGCACGAGATCGGCCGACGGGCTGAAGCTCACCGCGGAGCGCGTGGTCTTCGGCTCGTTCTCCACCAAAGCCCTCGCCATCGAGAAGATCGATGCCGCGACCGGCGTGATCAGCGTCAAGGATCTCCAGTCCAACCAGAAGTTCACGATCTCGGTCATCCCGGGTGCAACGATTCGCCGGATCCCCGCTGAAATGGCCGCGATGTTCGCAGGCATGTCGGGCGCCGGCGGCGGTCGTCCGGGCATGAACGGCGGCATGGGCGCAGGCGGCGCGCGGCCTGAAGGCGGCCGTCCCGCTGGCGCTTCCGGCATGGGCGCAGGCGCGGGTTCGGGCGCGCCGGGGGGCATGGGCGGCCGACCCGGAGGTGCGGGTGGTCGGCGAGGCGGCATGGAAGACATGGTCGAGCGCATGCCCGCGATCACTCTCGCCGATCTCAAGAAGGATGACTGGGTCGGAGCGGTCGTCGGCCGGATCGACGCCTCCGGCAAGGCGGTCGCCTTCAACATGCTCGCCGGCATCGAAGTCTTCGCTTCGCGCGCCAATCGCAGCGGCGGCGTCGACGTCGGCATGCCCGCGGGCCTTCTCGACGGCGGCATGGGCATGCAATGAGGCACGACCTCAACCGGAATTTTCACAAACCCTCCACACACACCAAGAACGGCAACTCACACATGACTCCCCTTTCGTTCCTCTCTCGCTCCCGCGCTGGCGCTCTCGCCGCGGCGATAGGCGCGCTGACCCTCATGACCTCGACGGCGGACCCGGCCTTCGCCCGCTCCTCTTCGTTTGAAGGAGCTGAAACGGCCGAGGCGGTCATGGAGGGCCGGGTGATGGACCAGACCGGCGCTTCGGTGTCGGGGGTCAAGGTGATCCTCATCGGCACGACCACGCGCCAGGTCACGAGCGACCGCGAGGGCCGGTTCAAGATCTCGGTTCCCGTGGGCTCCTACGTCCTCACCGCCGAGAAGCCGGGGTTCCTGTCGTACGCGGCTGCGAACATCGAGATGAAGGCGGGTCCGTCTTTCAGTCAGGAGATCCGGCTCGAAGTCGCGCGTTCTGAGGACATCACGGTCGAGGAACAGGCGTCCGCGGTGAGTCTCGACGCGTCGCAGAACGCGGGCGCGGTGGTGCTGAAGGAAGGCGACCTCGAGGCGCTTCCGGACGACCCCGATGAACTCGCGGCTTATCTGCAGTCGCTCGCCGGCAACTCGGGTGGCCCCAACGGCGGCCAGATCTACATCGACGGCTTCACCGGGGGCCGCGTGCCTAACAAGGCTTCGATCCGCGAGATCCGTCTCAATTCGAATCCCTTCTCGGCCGAGTTCGACCGCATGGGCTTCGGCCGCATCGAGATCATCACCCGCCCCGGCACCGACCGTTACCGCGGCGGCGCGTCGTTCCGTTTCAACAACGACGCGCTCAACACGCGAAACCCATACGGCGAGAAGATCAAGCCGCACTACCAGCGCGAGGACTACAGCATCGACTTCGCGGGGCCCATCGCCAAGGGCAAGGCGTCCTTCGCCTTCGACTCCGACTACCGCACGGTCGACGGCAACGACACCATCAACGCGGTGACCCTCGACGAGAATCTGGTGAGCACACCCTTCGTTCAGACCCTCATCCGTCCGCAGAGCCGGCTTTCCTTCTCGCCGCGCATCGACTGGCAGATCTCGGAGAAGCAGTCTCTGACCGTGCGCTATTCGCACTCCGAGAACAAGACACTGGACAGCGGAATCGGGGGTTACAACCTGCCCTCGCGTGGTTTCGACTCCACCAACTCCGAGAACAGCGGCGACTTCACCTTGAACAGCATTCTCGGCAGCAAGGTGAACGAAATCCGTATGCGCTTCAGCCAGAGCGGGCGGAACCAGACCGCACTTGATCCCTCGCCCACCCTCGTCGTGCAGGACTCCTTCACGAGCGGCGGCGCCGCGGTCGGGATCTCCACCAACGACGGCACGCGTTTCGAGCTCACCGACGTGGTCTCCTGGGCGACCCGGAAACACGCGTTCCGCGCCGGCTTCAGGGTTCGCCGCAACACCACCGATGAGACGTCGCGGAACAACTTCGCAGGCGTCGTCACCTTCGCCGGCGGCTCCGGGCCCGAACTCGACGCCAACTTCAACCCGATTCCCGGCCCGGGCGGCGTTCCGAACACGGTAACTCTCTCGAGCCTCGAGCGATATCGCCGCACTCTGGCCCTGCAGGCGCGTGGCCTTTCTCCCGCTCAGATCCGCGCCCTCGGCGGCGGCGCCACCCAGTTCCTGGTCGCGGGCGGCAACCCCGTGGCGAACGTGTCGCAGACCGACCTCGGCGTTTTCTTCAACGACGACTGGAAGAAGACCGATCGCCTCGTGCTCGGCCTCGGGCTTCGCGCGGAGCTTCAGAACAACATCAACACCCGACTTGAACTGGCGCCCCGTCTCTCCTTCGCCTATTCGTTGAAGCTCGACAAGGACGGCCGCACCCCTAAGACCGTGACCCGCGGCGGCATCGGCGTCTTCTACGACCGCGTCGGCGAAGGCCTCGTACTCGACGCGAACCGCTACCTCGGAGGCGGACGGCTCCAGTATCTCGTCACCGACGCCGCGGTCCTCGACCAAATCCGGGTCAGCAACGGCGCGGTCACGAGCGTGCCCACGGTCGATACCCTCAACCGTTTCTCGCAGCCTCAGAACACCCGCGTCCTCGACGAGGATGTCCGGGCGCCCCGCTCGATCCAAGGTTCACTCTCCCTCGAACAGCAGCTTGGAAAGATGTTCACGGGATCCCTGACGGTTATCGCGTCACGCGGCGACAACCAGCTCCGCTCCCGCAATATCAACGCGATTCGCGCCGACTGCACACGTCCCCTGGCGGTGCCGGGAGCGGTCTACGCGTACGAGACGACGGGGCGCAACCGCCAGTTCCAGGTGGTCACCGGTCTCGCGACGCGGCCCGGCCAGAGAAACTCCTTCTTCGTGCGCTACTTCCTCGGCTGGGCCAAGGGCGACACCGATGGCGCCGGCACGTTCCCGGCGAATCCCAACGACATCGAGGCCGATTGGGGCCGCGCTTCCAGCGACGTGCGCCACCGTGTGATGGCGGGCGGGAACATCCGCGGGCCCTGGAACATCAGCATCGGCCCGATGATCACGATCTCGACCGGCCGCCCCTACAACATCACCACCGGCCGCGACCTCAACTTCGACACCGTGTTCTCCGACCGGCCGAGTTTCGGCGTCGCGGGTCAGCCGGGCGTCATCGAGACCGAGTACGGCGCGCTCGACACCACCGGCTCCGGCGTCATCATTCCGAGGAACTACGGCGAGGGGCCGGGTTTCGCGAGCGTTTCGCTTCGCATTTCCAAGACGATCCCGTTCAAGAAGGCGCCGGTCGCGACTCCTCAGGGCGGCGGACCGGGCATGGGTGGAATGGGCGGACCGATGGGCGGCGGCCATGGTCCGGGCGATCGCGGCGGCATGGGTGGGATGCGCGGCGGCGGCGGGCCCGGTCTCACGATCTCGCTCAGTGTGAGCAACCTGCTGGATCGAGTCAATCCAAGCACGCCGGTGGGCAACATGACCTCGCCTCAGTTCGGCCAGTCGACGTCGCTCGCCGGGTTCTTCATGGGCTTTGGCGCCGGCGGTTTCGGCGGTGGGGGCGGCGGCGGCGAGGCCGGCAACCGGCGCATCGAGCTTCAGGCCCGGCTCAACTTTTAAGGCAGGACCAGCCGTCCATTGGCGATGACCCGAGCCACTGGGTTTTCGCCAAGCCGTACGAGATCGAGAAGCCGATCGGTGTGAAGGATCGCGAGGTCCGCTCGTTTGCCGACTTCAATACTGCCCACCTCGTTTTCGAGGCCCACGCTCATGGCGCCGCCGATGGTGGCCGCGGAAAGCGCTTCCTCGAGAGACAGGCCCATGCCGAAACACGCGAGGGTCATGGCGAAGGGCATCGACGAAGACAGACCGCCGCCCGGGTTCGTGTCGGACCCGAGGGCGATGGCGACACCGGCGTCGATCATCTTCCTGGCGGGCGCGAACTTCCCGAGCTTGAGGAAGAACGAAGCCGCGGGCATGAGTGTCGCCACGACACCCGCGCGCGCCATCGCGGCGATGCCCTCATCGGAGGCCTGGATCAGGTGATCGGCGGAGCGCGCGTGGAGTTCGGCGGCGAGCGCCGCTCCGCCCTGGTCCGAGAACTCGTCCGCGTGGATGCGCAACGCCAGACCCGCCGTGGCCGCGGCATTGAGAATCCTCCGGCTTTCGTCCGTGGTGAAGACACCGCGTTCGCAGAACACATCCGAGAACTCGGCCATGCG
>CAZBTT010000264.1:0-6997 GCA_964494295.1 uncultured Acidobacteriota bacterium | reverse complement strand
GGCCGGGGGCGCGGTCGGCATCGCTGCCGGTGGTTCGGCCGAGGGTCTGGATACGACCGCTATGTCCCATGTCGCCGGCCAGTCCTTCTCGCGGTCGATCGGTGAATCTTTCCGCAACGAGTCGGGCATCGACCGCACCGCGGTGGGCCGCGCGTTCTACTCGCGCTTCGGCGACGACTACCAGCAACTGATCGTCTACACGAACCGCGGCTACATCCCGAGGTCGCAGGGCGCCTTCGCCTTCGAGTCCACGGTGAGGAACACGATCGGGGGCATCGGCGGGTCCGGCAGTCTCGACAACGGAGAAGACTACGGCTCGGCGCGCACGCTGGAGAGCGGGGTGATGATGGACTCCTTCGCCAAGTACTCGCAGAACCCGACCGACCGTGTGCTGCGCGAGGAGACCACACTCTCGGTTCTGGCCCACGAGGTGGGTCACCGCTGGCACGCCACCGCGCGCTTCAGCGACAACGGCGTTTCGAGCAGCGAACTGCTCGGGCGTCAGCAGGCGCACTGGAGTTTCTACATGCACTCGTCGGGATCCCACGATGAGGGGAACCAGATCGAGGATCTCGGCGGCGGCGTCTTCCGGACCGGGCCTACGTCGCAGCGTTACGGCCCCCTCGATCAGTACCTGATGGGGGTTCGGCCGGCCGAGGAGGTTCCGCCTTTCTTCTTCATCCGGAACCCTATCGCGGACGGACCGCAGACCGCCGAGCGGGCGCCCGAGTCGAACGTGGACATCCGCGGCACAAAGAAGGATGTCACGATCGCGGACGTGATCGCGGCGATGGGCCCACGGTCTCCCGCTCCCGCGCCCAACCCGGCGCCGTGGCGCGTGGCTTTCCTCTACGTGACCGATGGCAGTTCCGAGGACGGCAACGCGGCCGCGATCGTCGATTCGATTCGTTCCCAGTTCGAGAGCTATTTCGAGCGTTCGACCGAGGGCC
Organism: uncultured Acidobacteriota bacterium; assembly: GCA_964494295.1. Taxonomy (GTDB): domain Bacteria; phylum Acidobacteriota; class Vicinamibacteria; order Fen-336; family JAGNNV01; genus JAGNNV01. The sequence continues at coordinate 6,047 of CAZBTT010000264.1, read as the reverse complement.
GTTTCTCGATTGACACCCGGCTCAAGTAACGGAGACACCGGACCCTCGCTGAACGGCGTCCTCTTCGTTCTGGGCAAGGGCGGCGTGGGGAAGAGCGTCGTGGCCGCGGGTCTTGCCACCCTCGCCGCGAAGCGGGGCCGGCGCACCCTTCTCGTCCGCATCGGGGAATCTCTCGAAGCCGAAAACGCCGGTTCTTCGTCCCCCGCGCGCACCCGGCAGGGCTTCGACGAACTGGATCTCGAGCCCCGGGTCGCCATGGACGAATACGTCCAGCATGTAGTCCGCATCCGGCCCCTGGTCGATCGGATCACCCGAAGCGAGATCTACAAGAAGTTCTTCGCGGCGGCCCCCGGCCTTCCCGAACTGGTTCTGCTCGGCAGGATCCGCGCCTACTTCAACGAGGTCTCGCGTCCCGCGACGCCGAGATACGAGACGATCATCGTCGACTGTCCGTCTTCGGGCCACGGTCTGTTGATGCTGGAAACGCCGTTCGCCGCGTTCCGCGCGGTGCCGGTGGGGCCGTTCGCGCGCCTGGCCGCGCAGATCATCGACTGGCTCGAGAACTCCGTTCGTATCGCGATCGTCGCCGCGCCCGAGGAGATGGCGGTGGTCGAGGCGGTCGAATTCAAGGAAGAACTCGAGGAGCGCACCGGCCTCGCTCCCGCCCTCGCGATCATGAACCGGATGCGGCTCGACACACTCTCGCGGGCCGCCCGCACCGCACTTACGGACATCGAGGCGCCGAGCGGATCGAACGACGCTCTCCTGCTCCACGCCGCGCGCGAATCGGTGAGACGATCGCGCCTCGAGGCGTTCCATCGCCGCCGCCTCGCCCGAGGCCTGGGCCTCGAGCCGCTGTTGATCGCAGAACTCCCCAACACCCGGCCGACAACCGTCGCCGATGCCCTCGCGGAGGAGTTCGCGTGAAGGGTCATCTCGCGATATCGAACGCTCTCGCGGGGAAGCTCGTGGTGGTGTGCGGGCCGGGCGGGGTGGGGAAGACGACCACGTCGGCCGCCCTCGCCCTCGCCGCGGCGGGTCGCGGCATCAAGACCCTTGTCTGCACCATCGATCCCTCGAAGCGGCTGCGCACGAGTCTCGGGCTTGCCCGCCTCACCGGGACGCCGCAGAAGGTCAAGGGGAAGCTCTTCGCGATGCGTCTCGATCCGAAACAGACGTTCGACGATCTGGTTCGCCGGCACGCGTCCACAGACGAGGCGCGGGAACGTGTCTTGAAGAACCGTTTCTATCAGCAGATCTCGCGGCACCTCGCGGGCACTCACGAAGTGATGGCCATGGAGGCGCTCATGGGTGTCGCCTCGGACTTCGACCTCATTGTGCTCGATACGCCCCCGGCCTCGTCGGCCATCGCTTTTCTCGATGCGCCGAAGCGCGTTCTCGATTTCGTGGATGGCCGGGTCCTGCGTTACTTCCTGAAGCCCTACTTCGTGGCCGGACGCCTGGCCATCGAGCCGAGGACGATCGTCGGGCGCACCTTCCTCCGGATTCTCGATTCCGCGGTGGGTCTCGCCTTCCTCCGCGATTTGTCGGAGTTCTTCCTCGCCTTCGAAGGTCTCTTCGATTCGTTCCGCAAGACCGCGGTCGCGATGGAGGCGCTGCTCCGCGACGAGGGCACGACATTCATCCTCGTCACCACACCCTCCTCGTCGCGGGTGAGCGAGGGGGCGCTCTTCGCCGACGCCCTGCGCGCAAGATCGTTGCGCGCTTCGGCCGTGGTCGCGAATCGCGTGCACCCCTGGGCGATCCCGGGAGCGGAGAACGTCCCGTCGCTCGAGCCTTCGGCTGGCGCCAGCGTCCTGCCGGAAGACGTTCTCGCCGAGCTGCGCGCCCTCGCGTCGCGGGAACAAACGAGGGCCGATACCGAGGGCCGATATCTTCGACAGATCGCCGCGAAGAGCGGCCTTCCCGCGATCGCCATCCCTGAACTCGAAACCGACGTCCACGACCTGCGCTCGCTCGGAACGATCGCGACGTGGCTTGCGCCCCAGAGCGTCGCCCCATGAGGATCATCCTTTTCTCGGGCAAGGGCGGTGTGGGGAAGACAACTCTCGCGGCCGCGACCGGCGTGCGCGCGGCTTCCCTTGGACACCGCACCCTCGTGATGTCGACCGACGCCGCCCATTCGCTCGGCGATTCCCTGGCTTTGCGTATCGGTCCCGAGCCCACGCGGGTCGCGCCGAATCTCGACGCGATGGAGATCGACGTCCACCACGAACTGGAGCGGGAGTTCGGACCCATTCGGAACTTCCTCACCCGCTTCTTCAAGGGACAGGGCCTCGACGAGGTCGTGGCCGACGAGATGGCGGTCCTGCCCGGGATGGAGGAGCTGTTTTCTCTGCTGCGGGTGGCCGAACTGGCGCAGACCGGGGACTATGACCTCCTCCTCGTGGATTGCGCGCCCACCGGAGAGACTCTCCGGATGCTGGCGGCGCCCGACGTGTTGCGTTTCTACTTCCGGAAGATCTTCCCCGTGCAGAGGCTGCTCGCGCGGACCGTGCGACCGATCGCACCGCTCGTCACCTCGCTCCCCATGCCCGAAGACGATGTCTTCGTGGCGGTGAAGCGGCTCTACGAAAGGATCGAGCGGCTCGATCCGCTTCTCCGCGACCCGCGGGTGACGTCGATCCGGATCGTCCTCGCCCTCGAGAAGATGGTCATCGCGGAGTCCGAGCGTCTCTTCACCTATCTCGGGCTCTACGGATACTCGGTCGACGCGGTGATCGCGAACCGCGTGCTGCCCGCGTCGTTCAAGGGGACATATTTCGAGCGGGTGGGGAAGGCGCAGCACACCCATATGAAGCGCGTGCGCGAGGGCTTCTCGTCGATGCCGATCCTGGAGTCGCCGCTGCGGGAGGAGGAAGTGATGGGGCATCGGCTTCTCGCGACCCTCGCAGACGAGGTGTACGGCGAACGCGACCCGCGCTCGGTGTTCCATACCTCGCGGCCGCCGAAGGTCGAGCGTCGGGGCGACCAATACGTCTTCTCGTTCGATCTTCCCTTCGCGAGCAGCGATCGATTGACCGCCTACGCCGCGGGCGACGAGCTATCGGTCACCATCGACAACTGGCGGCGTAACATCATTCTGCCCCGGTCCCTGGCGGGGCGGGAAGTCAAGGAGGCGCGCCTGAGGTCGGGCCGCCTTCGCGTTTTGTTCGGAGGTAGGTAGATGGCGAAGGCCGAAGGCGGTTCGAACCCGCGCAGCCTCAAGGCGTGTTGTCTCGTGTCCGAGATGCTCGAGGAGATGGGTCTCGACTCGAGAAAAGCCCGGGAGATCCGACGTCAGACCCTGCTCGGCCTCATGACTTTCTGTCAGTGGCAACTCGCCCGGATGGACGAGGAGCCCACCCCTTCGGCCGCTCCCGCGGAGCCGCGGAAAGCAAAAGGCCGAAGGGTGCGAGTCGTCTAGCGTGAGTTGGGGGGCCGCAAGGTGCTCAGCCCCCATGGCCCAAGGCCAGGCTACGCCCTCTGGCGAGGGCTGCGCGCAACCCCCGCGCTCCGGCCGAAGTGACAAACGAGCGACCGAAGGGAGCGACTTTGCTCTGGGAGGCTCCGCAGCAGCGGAGCCTCCAGGAATTCAGCCTGCGCTAGCCCGCGCTACTTCTTGACGGGAGCCGCGACCTTGGCCACGGGCTTCGCCGCGGCCTTCCCCTTGGCCGCGGGGGCGGCCACGATCGGCGTCGCGTCGATCACGTTTGGAACCTGGCCGAGTTCGTCCTCGACGCCCACGAAGACATCGTAGATGCGAACGCCGAGTTCACGGTCGTCGGTGGCGGACATGCCGAGCGACTTCGGAACGATGGTCTGGTCCATGGTGAAGCGCAATTCGACGGTGTCTTCGGCCCCGAGGTCCTCGGCCTTGAAACGTACTTTCTTCTCGACGAGCTCGCCGTTTTCGAAAGTGTGGGTGAGACCCGCGCGTCCCTGGGCGGAAAGGGTCAGAGTGGGCGGACCGCTCGGATAGTTCTTTGCCGAATAAGGTGCGTCGAACTGGAGATACACGATCACCGGCTTCTTGGGGTTCTTGAAGGAGAGAACCGCTTCCTTCTGGCTCCAGGTGGTCTCGACCATCGGATTGGGGCCGGGCTCGGGATTGTGCCAGCCCTCCTTGTGGTAGACGCGCACGTTCTCGACCTGGGCGAGAAGCTGCATCTTGGCCGCAACGTATTCCCGCAGGCCGTAGTCTTCGCCCTTGAGGGGGATGCGCTCGCCGCGGCCGTCCGGGTACAGGCCCATGGTCACGGTAGCGTCGCCGATGTAGGTGACCACCGGGACGAAGACCGTGCGGGTGTAGCTATAGGTCTTGTTCGCCTCCCATTCGGAGGGCGGGGGGGTGATGGCATGGTCGTCCGTGAAGAGCAGGACCTTGCCCTGGTCGATGAAGTGAACGAGCGCCCGGTAGGTGCCTTCGATCTTCTTGAACTGCGGTCCGGTGGTCCAGGTGTAGGTGACCTCGATGGCGCTGTCCAGGGGGGCGGCCATCCGGTTCGCCTTGAACGAGGCGGTGATGTCGTTCGCGGGCACGGCGCCGCGTCGGTTGCATCCAAGAACGAGGAGCAGCGGGGTGATGATCAAAAGGGCGCGGTAAGGCCGCATCGTGGACATGCCTCCAGAAGACTTCAATTAACTTGGGGCCTGAGGGGAGCCAAGGGAGGGAACCCGCAAAGGCGCATCAGGACGGCGGTCGAGCCTCGTTCCATGCCGTAAAAACGGCACGGAAGGCGTCGGAAGCCCGGATTCTACCGGCCCCCCTGAAGTTGTGTCAACGAAACCGACCGCTCCCCCGCGTGAGGCGACTACTTGCGGCCCGGGTCGAAGACGGCGAGCCAGGCCTCGATCTCGGCCGAAGACTCCTTCGCCGCGGGCTTGTCGGCACGCTCGGCCGGTTTCCGCGCCGGTCGAATGAGGCGCCGCGCGAACTCGTGGGTCCGCTCGACCGTCGCGCCCCGATGGCGGGCTTTGTCGCCAAGCGACTTGTCCGAGGTGACGACGGTGAAGTCCCGCGGCGCATCCGATTCCCCTATGAGGCGGAGGATCGTGTCATCGGCCGATCGCGCGCCACTGAAGACCAACTTCGCTCGCGACGAGGCGGCCGGGACCCCGGGCCCGGAGGCGGCGGGTCCATCGAACACGATCGTGGCCCGCGCCCCCTTCGATCGGCAGAACTCGGCGATCATCCGGGCGCACGCCTGCCGGTCGGCGAGCCCTTCGTGGGACAGGCCCAGGGCATGGGCGAGGTTGTTTCCGTCTACGAGATAGGGCATCGAAAGGGCCTTCGCGATGCTACTATCCTCCCTAGAACATGAGCTTTGCCGAAAAGGGTGCCGTCGCGGACATCGAGCCCGCGTTTTTTGTCGGGTATCTCCACCAGATCAAGGCCACCGGGACGTTGAAGTTCGAAGATGCGCCCATCCAGCGGGCGGTCTACTTCCGGGAAGGCCGGATCCTCTTCTCCTCGTCGAACGCGCCCGAGGATCAGCTGGGCGCGATCCTGATCGCGGGCGGCAAGATCAGCCAGCAGCAGTTCGACGCCCTCGTCGCCGCGCTCGAGCCCAAACAATCGATCGCCGCGGCCCTCGCGCAGGGCGGGCATGTTTCGCAGCGGGACATCGGTGACGCCGCCCGCCGGAAAGTCGAACAGATCGTGGGCTCGTGCTGCACCCAGACCACCGGGCGCTACGAGTTCGAGGATGGCGTCCTTCCGAAGGGCGCGCTGGACCTCAAGCTCACCACGGAGAGGGTTCTGGTTTCCACCTTCGAGGTTCTCGAGCCCTCGGGATTCCTCATTCGCGTCCTGAAGAGCCCCATGGCCGTCCTCGCCCAGGGAAATATCGTTCCCGCGGATCCGGACCTCGCGCGGCTCCGCGAGGCGCTTGACGGTATGTCGTCGCTCGCCGACATCGGGGGAACGGTCGGTCTGCCGCTCGCGGCGACCGAGGCGCGGGCCGCCGTTCTCGTGGTGCTGGGCGCGGCTTCCGTGGTGACCTCGCAGATCGAGGAGATGGCCCTCCCCGACACGGGTGAGACGT
>CAZBTT010000263.1:0-7003 GCA_964494295.1 uncultured Acidobacteriota bacterium | reverse complement strand
CAGCTTCTGCAGCGCGCGCCAGTCGAGGATGATGCGCGGCAGCCGATGCGCCGCGGCAAGCTCTTCGAGCACCTCCTCGGCGGTCGAAGGCTCGCCCTTCGGCGTCTTGCCCAGCACCGGCAGCCTGAGCCGCTCATAGAGAATGGTCCCGAGCTGCCGGGGCGAACCCAGATTGAATTCGCCGCCGGCTTCACGGAACGCGTCCTGCTGCAACTTCGATGTGATGAAGGGCGGCACCGGGTAGCGCTTGCGCTCTTTTCGCGTGACCTTCGAGACGACGTACGCGGCCTTCTCGAGATCCTTGCGAACCGTCTTTGCGGCGGCCTCGTTCGTGATCTCGATCTTCTCGCCGTCCTTGCGCGAGAGGCCGGCGGGGAAGATCGGCGGCATGCCGCTGTCCATGTGCGCCGTGACGGACCAGTATTCCTCAGGCACGAACGCCTTGATTTCGCGTTCGCGTTCGCAGATCAGGCGAAGAGCGACCGACTGAACGCGGCCCGCGGAAAGGCCGCGGCGGACCTTGTCCCACAGGATCGGCGAAACCTTGTAGCCCACCAGGCGGTCGAGAACGCGGCGAGCCTGTTGCGCATCGACTTTCTGGGCATTGATTTCTTCTGGATGTTCGAAGGCCTTCTGAATGGCCGTCTTGGTGATCTCGTGGAAGACCACGCGCTGGAACTTCGACTTGCCCTTCGTCTTCTTCTTCCCGCCCAGCTCCTGGGCGAGATGCCAGCAGATCGCCTCTCCCTCGCGGTCGGGGTCGGCGGCGAGGAACACTTCGTCGGCGTCCTTCGCGGCTTTCTTGAGCTCGTCCATGATCTTCTTGCGGGTGGGCAGAATTTCGTAGTCGATCTCGAAGCCGTTCGCCACATCGACGCCCAGTTTGCTCTTTGGCAGATCCCGGACGTGGCCCATCGAGGCCTTAACGGTGTAGCCCTTGCCGAGGTATTTATTGATGGTCTTGGCTTTGGCGGGCGACTCAACGATGACGAGGCGATTGGGCATTTCCTTTCTAGGTTATGCCGGACCTGCGCTGCGGAACAAAGTCCCGGGCAATCTTTCGATCCTTCCATCAAGCTCCAACTCGGAGAGTCGGGCCATCAAATCAGGTGGAGCAAGTCCCGTATCCACAGCAAGTTGGTCGATGGACTTCACGCTTGAGTCTTTGAGCTGTTGAAGAATTTTGTCGGGGGGGCTTGACAGCCCCGGCGAGGGGGCGGCCTCGAGTTTGAGGTGTTCGAGCACATCCTGGAGGCCACGAATCAGGACGGCTCCGTCGCGGATGAGAGCGTTCGGACCATAGGCCAGCGGGTCGCCCGGCCGGCCCGGAACGGCCAGGACGTCGCGGCCTTCATCGAGGGCGAGCCGGGCGGTGATCGAGGCGCCGCTGCGTGAACCCGCTTCGACCACGATGACGGCTTCAGAAAGCCCGACGATGATCCGGTTGCGGCTCGGAAACTGGGAGGGCTGGGGAGGCGTGCCCGGCGCCAGCTCGGAGATCACTGCGCCCCGCCCGGCTTCGATGCGGGCGGCCAGGTCCTTGTGTTCGCCGGGATAGATGATGTCGACGCTCGAGCCGAGCACCGCGATTGTGGAGCCGCCGCCTAAGAGGGCTCCCTCGTGGGCCGAGCCGTCGATACCCCGCGCCAGGCCCGACACGACTTCGATGCCGTGGCGGGCGAGGCCACAGGCGAGGTCGCGGGCGATCGATCGACCCGAAGGTGTAGCGCCACGGGCGCCCACCACCGCCACACGGCGGCGGCTTTCACTCATCGCCCCGCGCATGAAGACCACGGGGGGCGGGTCGTAAATCGCGGCCAACGACGCGGGGTACTCCGCGGAACCCAGGGCGAGGATGGTCTGCCCGAGTCGCGTCGCTCGGTCGGCCACACCCTCGGCGTCCCGGCGCGCCGAGCCGGTTTCGAGGCTTGAAACCGCGTCCTCGCCGATCTGGTCGACAAACCGCCGAGGCTCGCGAAGGAGTTCGTCCACGCCCTCGGCGCGGACGAGTCGGGTCAGTCGCGATCCGCCAAAACCGGGAACGCGCATGAGGGTAATGAGACGGAGGGTTCGTTCTTCCATCCCGCGATTGTGCCGAAAGACACGTCCGGACCGGGTCCTTCCTGCGCAGGGAGGGCGTTCGGGCGCGATAATTGGCCGCTTGGAACGAACATGATCCGCTTCGAAGAGATCGCCGAAACCGTCCAGCTCCACCACCCCGGGGCCGACCTCGACGTGTTGCGGCGGGCCTACGTCTTCTCCGCGGTGGCCCACAAGGGTCAGGTCCGGGCGAGCGGCGAGCCCTATCTCTCCCATCCGCTCGAGGTCGCGAGCATCCTCGCCTCGTGGCGTCTCGATCCGATCTGCGTGGCCGTGGGCCTCCTCCACGACGCTCTCGAGGACACGCTCGCCACACCGCAGGAGATCGAAGAGAAATTCGGCCCCGTGGTTCTGCACATCGTCGAGGGACTGACCAAGCTCTCGCAGATCTCGTTCTCGTCCATCGAGGAACGGCAGGCCGAGAGCTTCCGCAAACTGCTCCTCGCCATGGTGGACGACGTGAGGGTCATCCTCGTGAAGCTCGCGGATCGCCTTCACAACATGCGGACCCTCCAGCACCTTTCCGAGGAGAAGCGGATCCGGATCTCCGAGGAAACGATGGAGATCTACGCCGCGCTCGCGGGCCGGCTCGGCATGAGCCGGATCAAGAACGAGCTCGAGGACCTGGCCTTTCAGCATCTGGAGCCCGAGGCCTACCAGGAACTGACGAAGCGCGTCGAGGCGCGCCGCGCGGACGCGGCCGCCGTGATCTCGAGAATGAGCGCCACGATCAAAGATCTCATCTCCGCGGCCCACATCGAGGCGCGAATCGACGGCCGGGTGAAGCGTCTCTTCTCGATCCATCAGAAACTCATCCGCCAGAAGATCGACCTCGACGAGCTGTACGACTTCATAGCACTTCGGGTGGTGGTGAAAAGCGTCTCCGACTGCTACGCGGTCCTCGGCCTTCTCCATCACACGTTCAAGCCGGCGCCCGGTCGCATCAAGGATCTCATCGCGATCCCGCGGCCCAACGGCTACCGTTCGCTTCACACCACCCTCGTGGGCGACCACGGCACGCCCTTCGAAGTGCAGATCCGCACGGAGGAGATGCACCGCATCGCGGAAGAAGGCATCGCCTCGCACTGGAAGTACAAAGAGGGCGGGCAGCAGACGCTTTCGAAGGACGATGAGACGTTCGCGTGGCTGCGGCAGCTTCTCGAGGACGTCCAGGATCCCAAGGAGTTCCTGAGTTCCCTCAAGCTCGATCTCTATCCCGAGGAGGTCTACTGCTTCACCCCGAAGGGTGCGGTGCGGACCTTGCCCCGGGGCGCCACGCCGATCGACTTCGCCTACGCGATTCACACCGAGGTCGGACGTCGGTGTGTGGGCGCGCGCGTGGGCGGCAGGATCGTCCCCCTGCGGACGAAGCTCAAGAACGGCGACATCGTCGAGATCCTCACCGCTCCCGGCCATCATCCAAGCCGCGACTGGCTGAACTTCGCGGTCACCTCGAGAGCGCGCTCGCGCATCAAGCACGATCTTCATCTGGCCGAGCGACAGCAGGCGCGGGATCTTGGCCGGCGGCTTTCGAACGGGAATGGAAGAAGTCGCCCCTGCGCGCGAAAACCATCGAGGACGAGGCAGCGAGAATCGAAGCGCTGGGGCGGGAGATCGGCGTAGGCAGCCGTTTCGAAGATGTGATCTCTTCGATCGGCTTCGGCCGGACCGATGCCGCGTCCTTTATCGACAAGCTGGTGCCGCCGGAGCTTCGCGGCAAGGTCGAACCACCCAGCCGCCCGAACCGGGCCGTCACCCCTGGCGACGCGCGGATCTCGGTGCAGGGCGTCGATCATCTTCTCGTCTATCGAGCGCGCTGCTGCTCACCCATTCTCGGAGACCCGATCACCGGCTACATCACGCGCGGGCAGGGCGTTTCGGTGCACGCGGAGAACTGTCCGAACATCAAGAACGCAGTGGTGGACGCGCAAAGGCGTGTGCCGGTCTCGTGGGACCCCACTCCGGGTGAGACCTACCCGGTGCGCTTGAGCGTCGAGGTGCACGACCGCCCCGGGCTCCTCGCCGCCATGACCACCGCGGTTTCCGACAAAGGCGGCGACATCCGAAGAGCCGAGGCTCGAACCTACGATGACCGGCCTGGAATGGTCGATCTCGTGGTCCGCGTGCGCGACCTCGACCATCTCAAGTCTCTCGTGCGCTCGGTGAAGGACATCTCGGGTGTGGCGAGGGTCGAGCGAACCTCGCTCGCCGATTCCCCGCAGTAGCATTCGACGATGCCCAAGAAGATTGTCCTCACCGATCAGGCCCCCGCGCCCATCGGTCCGTACTCGCAGGCGGTGAGCGTCGGCGATCTGCTCTTTCTCTCCGGCCAGATTCCTCTCGATCCAAAGACCGGCGATCTCGTGGACAACGACATCGAGTCCGCCACCAGGCGCGTCCTCGAGAACATCCGCGCCGTCCTCGAGGCCGAAGGTCTGTCGTTCCGCCATGTCGTGAAGACCACGGTCTTCATGAAAGACCTCTCGCTCTTTCCGCGAATGAATGCGGTGTACGCGACTGTCTTCCCCGAGAATCCGCCGGCCCGGTCTACGGTTCAGGCGGCGGCGCTGCCGAAGGGAGTCTCGGTGGAGATCGAAGTCATCGCCTCTCGACTCGCCTAGGACGCGGTGGTTCGATCCAAGCCGGTCTTGGATGGAACCTTGAGGGAGGTTGCTGGTGGGCCCGCCGAGATTCGAACTCGGGACTTACCGGTTATGAGCCGGCGGTTCTAACCGCTGAACTACAGGCCCGCGTGGAGCCTAGCAGTCGGGACGGCGACTACCGAACCGGAAGAAACGGGCCTTCCGGGGGCAAGGGGGGGTTCGTGGGCGGCGGGCCGAACGGCGGGCCCTGGGGTGGACCGGTGGGGGGGGTGAGGGGACTGAGCGGAGAGAGCGTGAGACCACCGGCGATCTGGCCGGGGGCGCCCAGGGTACGACCCAGAGGCGACTGGATGATGCACGCGGGGTCGGTCCCCATCTTCTGCTTCCAACGGTCGCGCAGCCACTCCATGGCTTCCCGCGCCTTGTCGCGCGAGATCGGACCCGGTGCGCCGACCCGGAAACCCACTCGCTCGAGAGCCGCGACGTAGTCCTCGGGCGCGGTCTTGAGACGCTGCAGCCGGATTTTTCCGACCGCGGATCCATTGGTCAGCAGGACGGAGAACGAGTGGCGTCCGACATTGAGCTCCAGGGTGAGAAGGTTGCGCCACCGGGGCGCCAGGTCCGCAGTCGGACAGACGTCGGCGCGGCGGCAGGAGTCGGCGATCCAGGTCTGGCCGTCGCCCGTGGTCGTCCAGGCCGATACGGAATACAAGCCGGCGACCGCGATGTCGGCGTAGACGATCGCCTGAAGTCCTTCGAACTCGGCTCTCAACTCGAAGGCGTCGTCATCGGTTCCCGATTCACCCATGCGCGAATCCGGGGCGAGGATGTCGAACTTTCCCGCACGCAACTCGATCGGTTCGTCGGCAGGAGGAAGTTCGCTTTCGAGTTCGAGCGCTTGAAGCAGGGTTCGCGCGAGATCTTTGTCCGTGGTCAGCGCAGGCGCGCGCCAACCGCCCTCTGGTTCGATCGGGCCGAGGCAGGGCGGGGAAATGTGCAGCGACTCGAGAGACGAGTTGGGAGGCAGAGCGACGGAAATCGTGTGATTCCCTGGGTAGAGCTTGATCCAACCCAGGTCCACGGAGACGAACTCGGCCCCGCTGCCCGTTGGCTGATAGACGACTGCGGCATCGACCTGACCGTCTTTCCTGATCTCTACTCTGAACGGTTCGTTCAACTCGCCGCGCAGATTGAGGCGCACGTTGTAGTCGCCCATTCTCACCACCGCGAGGTCGTAGGCGACCTCGCCGACGAGCGCACCGGTGTCCACGAACTCGCCGCGCTTCGTGACATCGGTCCCCCGCTTGTACTCCGACGCCACCATGTTCCTCTGGTCCTTCCAGGCGAGGGCGCGGAAGATATCGTCGGCGTTCTCGATGGTTTCGAGGTTGTCCTCGAAGTTCAAACCACGCATCATCATCCGGGCCCACTCGGAGTGGGTGACCGGCGACCGGCGAGGGTCTCCGTACAGGGGAACGAGGGCCACCACGGAGATCGCCGCCACGATCCAGAAGGCGCGATTTTGCTTGGTCAATGACGGTCCAGGGGAATGAAGGGCGAGCGATTTCGGATGAGAAATCTCTCTGAAATAAGGGAAAAACTAGGACAATGTTCCGACGGGCAGGCGTGAACTCTAGTCGAACCCCTGCATTCACAAAAAGCTGCCCTGTGAGCGCACTCACCCCGCGACTTGACCTTCAGTCACCTGCGGCCCCTAAAGTATAGTTTAACTTGTTCAATGCAAAGAGTATTTGCCGACGAAGCCCGTGTTCTCGACGAACACCTCAAGCGCGAGGGTCTCAACCGGAGCGCGCGCAGGGATGTCGTCGTAAACATCTTCCTTTCCTCTGACAAACATCTCTCGGTCGACGATCTCTACAACCTCGTCCGCCGCCGGTCTCCAGGGATTGGCCGCACCACGGTGTATCGAACCCTCAAGCTCCTCGAAAGCGCCGGCCTTGCCCAGGCCCTCGTTCTCAAGGGGGAAACGTTCTTCGAACGCGAACTGAACCGGCGACACCACGATCACTTCATCTGCAACGTCTGCAGCGCCATTTTCGAATTCACATCCGACGAGATCGAAGCGCTCCAGGAGGAGGAAGCCCGGAAGATCGGCTTCCGCATCGAGGGACACAAACACCAGGTGTTCGGGACGTGCGCGAAATGTCTGGCTCAATCGACGAAAGAGAACAGAAGAAGCCTAAGGTCACCCGAAACGAACATCGGCGCCCCAAAAGGCCCCCCTGGTTCCGAATCACAAACCCCCTCCGGGGCGGCGCGCGAAAAGCCCTGCCCTCACC
>CAZBTT010000262.1:5187-7018 GCA_964494295.1 uncultured Acidobacteriota bacterium | reverse complement strand
ACCGCCGTCCAAAAGGAAGAGAGTCCGGCCGCGTGCCAGGCCGCGAACCGCGGGAACGGAGGCATGCCCCTCGGAGACCTGGTTCGCGCCGGGCACCGTCTCGAGGGCCTGCATGAGATTCTCGGGACTTCTCTGCGCCACTTGAATCCCGGAAAGCAGGGTCGCGCCCGATGCGGGAGGCCGGGTCACGCCGGGCGCCGCGCCGAGCACGGTGACCGATTCCTCCGAGAGTGGGTTCACACGGATGGTGGCGACCCCTTCAACGCGGTCGATCACCACCGGCCGCATCACCTGGCCCGACGGGAGGACCACGATCACCTGAAACGGGGTCTGAGGAACGAAGGCCCACGAGAACCATCCAGAGGCGTCCGTCCGGGTGACGCCCGTATATCCGGAGAGGGAGACCGTGGCCCCCCCAAGCGGCGTCTCACCGTCCGGGGCCACCACGCGGCCCTCAAACCGTTCGACGAGAACCGCGAACGCGGGCGGCGAGCCGAGAGCGATCAGGAGGCAGAACAACCACAGGCAGGCGCAGCGCCGATCCATCCACCCGACCCTAGCGACCCGACGCGGACTACTACCAGGGCTCGTACTCGCCGCGTGAGCGCGGGAGTTCGTCAGGGGGCCAGGAGGCGACCAATGCTCTCGGTCACTCCGTGCGCATGCGCCGACGCCGCGACGCCCACGACAGCCACAACGACGAGCACACTCAACGCTCCTCCCGTTAGCAGCCACGCAGGGGCCGTCGATGCGGACGACCGCGGCTCCGCGAGCGCCTCCACGCGCGCGCGCAGATCGACGGGGCTTGAGTAGGCCGACGACACCGCGACTTCGAGCGCAGCGTCCCCGGTCAATGCTCCGTAGGTTCGAAGCCGCGCGACCTTGACCAGGGCCGAGGCGAGATCCAGGGCCACGTCTTCACTCCCTCGCGCGGCACGCTCGTCGGCCGCGAACTCGCAGGCCCGGGCGAAGGCGCGTCGCCACGCCGCATCCAACCCGAACCACTGGAGGAAATCCGGGCATGAGCCCATCCAGAGAAGGCGCAGCGGATCCCTCTGGCTCGCGTGACTCACCTCATGCGCGAGCGCCGCATCGAGTTCGGCGGGCTCCAGCGTTTTCATCACGTCCGCCGAGGCGTAGATCGTGGGCCGCAGGTAGCCGCCCACGCACAGGGCCAGATCGTCGCTCTTCACTTCGACCACCTCGAAGGGCGTCTGCGGCATCACGGCGCTCCGGCCGAGGCCCCGCCAGGCGATCAGGCGGGCCCGAGTCCTCAGAAACATCCGGGCCGCGCGCTGTACGCCCTGCAGTATCGGGAGGATGGAGATGACGGCGATGGCGAGAAGCAGCAGCGAAACCGTCTCGCCCGTGTTCTCCGGCTCATGACGCCACCATGCGGGAACGAACGCAAGAGCGGTCGCGGCCGCGGCAAGCAGGAGGGGGAGGGAGCGCACGAAGAGGATCGCGTCGGTGCGCCTCGAGGGCGCGAGGCGGCCGAGCCGGGGCAGCACGAGGGGAGTCAGGGCGAGAAGCAGGAGGTCGAGGGCCACGAGCAGGGCGCCAAACACGACGAGGAGAACCGAGGCGCCGTAGAGATTCATCCCTGCTCCTCGACTTTCTTCGCCTGTCGCAGGGCGCGTTTCTTCTCCCTCACCATCCGATCCAGCGAATCGAGCCACCGCGGATCGTGGGATTCGATCGCATCCACGAGTGCGGCGATCGCAAGGTCGCGGTCTGGAGCTGCTGCACCGATATCCGAGACCGCGGAGGTGAGCGCGCGGACGCCCAGTTCGGCGCGCGACACCCGGGCCCGATAGACGAAGGCGCGGCC
>CAZBTT010000262.1:0-5087 GCA_964494295.1 uncultured Acidobacteriota bacterium | reverse complement strand
CGCGGACGCCCAGTTCGGCGCGCGACACCCGGGCCCGATAGACGAAGGCGCGGCCTTTCGCCTCGCGGCTCAGGAGGTTCTTCTTGAAGAGACGATCGAGGGTCGTCATCAAAGTTGTGTAGGCCCACGGGCCGTTGAGCCGAAGAGCCACGTCGCGGACGCTAAGCGCTTCGGCGCCCTGCCAGAGACAGTCCATGACCAGCGTTTCGAGCCGGCCGAGAGGCAGAGGGCGCATCAATCGCGAGGATAGCCCAAGGCTCGCCGCGCGGTCGAATGCCCTGGGACGCGTCTCACTTGAAGCCCGGCCGATCGGAAGCGGAGATTTTTTGTTCATTCGATTGGATCGCCCGTCATCCATTTGACCGTCGTGTCAACGGTTCTGTTAGATGTCTAACCCAGAATCTTGAACAAGTCCATTCAAACCATTGACTTACAGCAACTTGTCTCCTACGCTGTGTGAACTTTTGCGAGCGCAATCGAACACTGATCGGAGTGTTAGACGCCGCTCCACATTCCTCGGAGGAACACAGTTATGCGCCGTCCCTTTGCCATCGCTGCCGCGATGTGCGCCCTGCTTCTGCCCGTCCACTCGATTGCACAGACGTCCGTCGGCGAGATCTTCGGAAAGGTGACGGATGAGTCCGGCGCGATCCTGCCCGGCGTCACGATCACGCTCGAAAGCTCTTCGCTGATACGACCCTTCAGCACGGTTACCTCCGCCCGAGGCACCTACCTCGCCCCGAGTCTGCCGATCGGTTCGTACCGCGTCCGTTTCGAACTCGCGGGCTTCTCCAAGGTTATTCGCGAGGGCGTGAAGGTCGAGACGGGCTTCGCCGCGGAAGTGAATGGGAAGCTCAAGGTGTCCTCCCTCGAAGAGACGGTGACGGTGAGCGGTGAGGCCCCGATCATCGACACCAAGTCGCAGACTCTCGCCGCCACGTTCACGCGCGACATGCTCGAGAACATCCCCTCGGCGCGCGATCCCTGGGTCATCATCGAGCAGGTGCCCGGGATGGTCATGGACCGCCAGAATGTGGGAGGCAACCAGTCGGGACAACAGGCCAGCTTCCTCGCCCACGGCAGCGCCACGAACCAGGTCTGGAACATGGATGGCGGCGGCATCACCGACATGGCTGCGGACTCCTCTCCCTCCTACTACGACTTCGATTCCTTCGAGGAGATCCAGATCACGACGGGCGGTGGAGACGCTTCGCTCGATACCGGCGGGATCGCCGTCAACCTCGTCACCAAGAGCGGCTCAAACTCCTTCCGCGGATCCGCCCGCTTCTTTCTGGCGGACCGTTCGCTCAACGCGACGAACTCGAGCCCTGAGATCCGGGCCCAGGGCGGGGGCGCCGGCAACCCGCTCGAAAATGTGCAGGACTACGGATTCGAGTTCGGAGGCCCCATCAAGAAGGATCGAGCCTGGTTCTGGGGCAGCGCCAGCCAGAATGACATCAAGGTCGGAGTGGTCGGCTTCCTCAAGCCGGGATGCACCGACGGGAACGATCCGGACTGCCTCGAAACCGACCTCACGGTTCTCAAGAACTACAACGGCAAGATCAACTACCAATGGACCAAAGCGCACAAGTCCGCCTTCCAGGTCCAGTATGGCGACAAGTACCGGGGCACGCGCGGAGCCAACAACCTGACGCCCCTGGAGGCCACCGTCCGCCAGACCGCCCCTGGCTTCGCGTACTTCCTTCAGCATCAGTGGTTCGTGAACGACAACCTGATGCTGGAAGGCCGCGCGAACTACGTTGATGGCGGTTTCTTGTTGGACTTTCACGAGGACTCGTTGGCGTCCGTCCAGCCCACCTTCGATGTCGTGACCCAGATGAACGGCCGGTCAGGCACGCTGACCGACAACATCCGCCCGACCAAGGAGGCGAAGATCGACGGCACGTATTTCATCGCCGACCTTCTCGGCGGCTCGCACTCGACCAAGTTCGGGGTGCGTGGAAAGTGGACCCCGTATCAGACCATCACCAAGACGGGCGGAGGCGCCACCGCGCGGTTCAACAACGGCGTTCCGGTGGAGGCTTCGATCTCCCGTGACGGACATACAACACGCGATCTCTACGAGTACTCGTTCTACGTGAACGATTCCTTCCGGCGGGGTCGTTTCACGGTGAACGCGGGCGCGCGACTCGACTATCAGAAGGATGAGGCCCTGGCCGCGAATATTCCCGCCAATCCCATCCTGCCGAACCTGCTGCCCGCCGTGGACTTCAAGGGCGCTGACTCCGGCGCCGCGTTCAAAGACCTGGCGCCTCGTTTCAGCATGACCTACGACGTGGCTGGAAACGGCAAGACGATCCTCAAGGCCACGGCGGCTCGGTACTACGGTCTCGGGATCTTCACCGCCGGGAGCCTGTCGCCCACCGGTCAGACCACTCTCCGCTACCCGTGGAACGATCGAAACGGCGACCGATTCGTGCAGGCGAACGAGCTGGACTTGACCCGGCTGCTCGCTTCGAGCGCCAACTACAACCCCCAGAATCCCGCCGCGGTCGTGAGCCCGGTGACCGTGGATCCCAATCTCGAAAACGACATCACGAACGAGTTCCTTTTGGGGATCGAGCGAGAGCTCGGCAAGGGCATCGGAGTGGGCGTGACGCTCATAAAGCGGCGCTACTACAACTACAACACCACGTTCCGCGTGGGGCTCTCGTCCGAAAGCTACGTCCCCGTCACGATCAACCGCGCTTGCGGCAACTCGTCGTGCGACCAGGCGAATTACACTGTCCAGTATTTCCAACTTCCGTTCACTCAGCCGGCCGCGCAGATCCAGCGAAATCACCTCGACGGCCGCGAGTACAAGGGCCTCGAATTCACGGCACGCCGTCGCTTCAGCGGCGGCTGGATGGCGAACGCGAGCTTCACCTGGAACTCGACGACCCGCCGCTACGCGGGCGGTCCCAACGTCGACTTCCTCGATCCCACCAACGTCGAGCAGCAGGATGGCGAACCGGTGGGCACATCGAACGCGCGCTGGGTGGGGAAGTTCACCGGCATGGTAGCCCTGCCCGCCGGGATCAACCTCTCGGCCTTCTTCAACGCCCGCGACGGCTTTCCCTTCAACCGGACGATTCTCTCGCCCACGCGCACCGGCGGCATCGGGACTGTGGATGTCCTCGTCCGGCCCTATGGCGCCGAGCGCTATCCCACGTTCCTCCAGGTGGATGGGGCGCTCGACAAGACCGTCCGGTTCGGGAAGGCGGGAGTGCGGAAGGTCGTCCTGAGCGTCGCCGCATTCAACGTCCTCAACTCGAACGTGGTCCTCGGCCGCACCGCCCGTCAGAACTCGTCGCTCGCCAACAACATCACCACGATCCTGGCGCCAAGGACCCTGCGTATCGGCGCCCGATTGCAGTTCTAGGGCGTTTGGACGGGGGCGCCGTCTCCCGCGCGTGCGGGAGCGGCGCCATGGGGATCCGGTCTCGGGGGCTCTAGACTCGAGCCCCGTGGACTTCCAAACCGCCTACAACCTAGTGGTGCCCGTCGTCGAGAAGAAGTACGGGGTCGAGGTGATGATCTCGGACGTCGTCGATCCCAACACCGGCGACTTCGACGGTCAGACCATCCTCATCGACCACGACCAGGATCTCGAGGTCGCGCTCTTCGTGCTCGTTCATCTTTTCGGGCACACGGTCCAGTGGAACGTGTCGGACGAATATCGAGCGCTCGGCCTCAACGTGGCCGTGGGCAAGACGCCCGAGGAGATGGCCGCGATCACGGAGTACGAACAGGGCGCCACCCGAATGGGCATCACCCTGCTCAACGAGGCCGGGGTCACCGACCTGGACGGCTGGGCCTCGGACTGGTGGCGGGCCGACTTCGAATACCTGCTCCACTACTACGCCACGGGCGAGAAGAAGGACGTGCGCTCCCTGCTCAAGAGAGGCGGCGATGCCCTCGCGCCTCTTCCGATTCCGAGATTCACCCCCACGAAGTTCGCCTCACGGTGGAGTTTCTGAATTGAACCCGCTGCGCGGACTCTTCGGACCGAGCCGCGAGGCGATCTGGCGGCAGTTCAGCGAGGCGGTCCACGGGACTTATGTCGACGGCAGTTTCTGGAAAGGCGACAAGGTCCAGGCGAGCCATGGCGAATGGACGCTCACCCTCGACAGGCACGCGGTTTCGACCGGCCAGGTCACAATCGTCTACACGCGGATGCGCGCTCCATATGTCAATCCCGGCGGCTTTCGATTTCGAATCTACCGCCGCAACTCCCTGAGCGGGCTTGGAAAGATGCTCGGGATGCAGGACATACCGATCGGCGACGCCGTCTTCGACCACGACTTCATCATCCAGGGCAACGACGAGGCGAAGGTGCGACAGCTGTTTCAGACGGCGCGCATTCGCGAGCTGTTGCGGGCGCAACCGGAGGTCGAGCTATCGGTGAAAGCGGACGAGGGCTGGTTCGGCCCGACGTTTCCCGAAGGCGTCGACGAACTCCAGTTTCTCGCGCATGGAATCATCAAGGACATCGATCGCCTCAAGAATCTCTACGAGCTCTTCGCGGAAGTCCTCGATGAACTCTGTCGCATGGGATCGGCTTACCGCACCGATCCTCACGTGGAGCTTTAGAGAATCAGGAAGCGCGCGAGGCTCAGGAAGAGTCCCATGCTGGCCACGTCGGTGGCGGTGGTCAGGAAGATGCTCGAGGCGGTCGCGGGGTCCAGACCAAGGCGCTTGAGGGTCATGGGAATCAACGCACCAGAAAGGCCGCTGATCATGCAGCTTCCAATCATGGCCAGGAAGACCGAGAGGGCCAGGAGACCCGCGTTCTCGTTCTTCTGAAGGCTTGCCACCACGAACATGCCCAGACCGGCGGTGACGCCGACGAACGCGCCGTTCATGAACCCGAGCAGCCCCTCCTTCATCACGAGCGTCCTTTCTCGTCCGGCCTTGAGCTCGCCCAGGGTCATGCCGCGAAGCGTCACGGCAAGGGCCTGGCAGCCGGTATTCCCCGACTGGCCGGCAAGAACAGGAAGAAAGACGGCAAGAACCACGAGCTGGTCGATCGTGTCCTGGAAGTAGCCGACCACACCCGCCGCGATGAATGCCGTCAGGAGATTCAG
>CAZBTT010000261.1:0-7043 GCA_964494295.1 uncultured Acidobacteriota bacterium | reverse complement strand
GTGCTTTCGGTTGGCACGGTGCTCGTGATTGACGCCACGATCGAACCCGGCGGAACCAGCGAGTCCGTCACCGTCGAGGCGGAAACGCCGGTGATCGACACCCAGCAGGTGAAGAACGTGCAGACCATCACGAGCGAGGTGATCGACCAGGTACCCCTGAGCCGCAACCCGATCACCGGCCCCACCCAGCTTGCTCCCGGCGTGGTCGAGCGCACGTCTTCGGGATCGAGGCGCAGTGAGACGAACTACACGGTCGACGGCGCCAACGTGCAGGCCCCGGATCAGGGGTTCTCGGAAGCCAGCGTGAGCTGGGACGCGGTAGAGGAAATCGAGTTCATCACCACCGCCAACCCAATGGAGAACTACGGCGCGATCGGCGGCACCTTGAACCTCGTGACCCGGACCGGCAGCAACAAATTCCAGGGCATGGCGTCGTACTACTTCACGAATCGCGACCTCTCGCAGGTCCTGTTGCCCCTGGAACACTCCAACACTCTCCGCATCGGACAGCCTGCCCTCGCGGAGTACGAACGCGACCTGTCGCTGCGGGTTTCGGGTCCCGTGATCCAAGACCGGCTTTGGTTCGTTGCGAACTACCGCCGCTTCCAGGATGAGAAGGCCGGCACTTTCGTCCCCACGACGATCAACGGAAAACAGTATGACAACTATGCGGCGCCGCTCGAGCAGAGCTGGTACTTCGGCAAGCTGACAGCGCAGATCACTCCCAAGGTCCGCTGGTTCGGCAGCTACACCTACTCGGTCGGCGACGCGCAACAGGAACTCGCCTCCGCGCCGGCCCGCCGAGCGCTCGATGCCACCAGGCATTGGGCGGCCAAGCAGCACACGGCCTCGAGCCAGCTGACCTGGACGCTCTCTCCAAGGACGCTCCTCGACGCGCGCTTCGGGATCTGGCGCTTCAACTACGATGGCAAGTCGCAGCCCGGCACCGAGACGAGTCCGGCCTATTTCGATGAATTCACCGGCTACCAGTATGGGCGTTGGAGCGGGGGTCGCGACGGCACCGACAAGCGGAACTACAACGGCTCGGTGGCCGTGACTCACTTCAAGGACAACTGGGGCGGTTCGCACGAGTTCAAGGCCGGCCTCGAGTACCAGAAATTAAACGGCGGGTTCTACTTCTCGAGCGAGAACTCGATCGGTGAGTGGCGCACCTACCGCGACAACATCTACTACTACCGCGGCCTGCTCGGCCTGAGCGGTCCCGACCCGGTGCGTGGCGACGGCCTCCTGACCTTCCTGACCGCCTCCACCGAAGAACTGGGCAGCGGCGTGCCCAGCCTTTTCGCGCGCACTGGCGGCTTTGCCTCGGACGTGTGGCGAGTCAACAGCCGGCTCACCTTGAACCTCGGCCTGCGCTACGACACGACCGCGTCGCGAATCGATGAAGTGATCAAGCCCGCGGCTGATCCGCTCGCGCAGGCGATCGGTCAGGCGGTCTTCGTGCCCCGCTACGGCATCAACCCCTTCGGCCCTCTCAGCTCCGCGGGTAAGGACGACCGCATACCCTGGAGCGGCTTCTCCGGTCAGTTGGGAGCGGCGTTCGACGTGACCGGCGACCGCAAGACCATCCTGAAGGCCAGCTTTTCAAGCTACCAGGAACGACTCCTCGGCAATCAAGTAGCTAACGGAGTTCCGAGCGGCCAGGCCAGTTTCCCGATGAACTGGTTCGACCTCAACGGCAACGGTCGCCCTGACCTCCCCGGAACCGACCGCTACGTCCAGGCCAACACCGCTAGCCCGGTCTCCCTGCAGGGCACGACCTGGCACCAGAACATAGACCCGGATGTGAAAACGCCCTACATGCTCGAGTACCGTCTCGGAGTCGAGCGCGACCTTGGAAGTTTCAATGTGGGTGTGGCCGGCATCTACCGCGACCGAAAGAACCTCCAGTCAGCGCTCCTCTATGACCTCGGCACACAAAAGTACTGGAGCGACCTCAGTTCGGGCTTCTGGGTCCCGTTCACCACCACCGTCCCGGCCGCGGGCGCCAGCTTCCCGGCAACTCCGACGACGGTCTACTTCCAGAAGACAAACGCCCCGTCCGCGTTCACAAGGGTCACGAACGTCGACGCCAAGGCTCGTTATCAGGCGATTGAAGTCACAACGAACAAGCGCTGGAACGGCCGCTACATGGTCGGTGGATCGGTCGTTTTCTCGAAGAACTACGGCGACTACGAGGTCCTCGGAAACAATAACGGCTACGGACAGTTCCAGACCCCTAACTACGCCATCAACCGGGGCGACTCCCGCGAGCCCTTCGACCGTCCGGTCGTGGTCAAACTGTTCGGCAGCGTGCTGATGCCGCAGAAGGTCCGTCTGTCCTATAACTTCTTCTACACCAGCGGCACCCCCTGGAACCGGACCGTGACGGTTGCGCCCCCGGCGGCGTGGGCCGCTGCGAACGGAGTGTCGACCGCGAGCCAGACGATCTGGGTTGAGCCGCGAGGCGAGCGGCGCGACCAGTCGCTCAACAACCTCGACCTCCGGCTCGAGAAGCTGTTCAAAGTCAACGGCCGTCACGAACTGGGCTTGTTCATAGACGCCTTCAACGTCACCGGTTTCTCGTATCTCACGTTCCAGTCCAATCCCGGCGGAACGTGGTCGCCGACCGACGTCGGCGTCACGACCGGCACGTTCAGCCCGGCTTCCACGAGCGCGCTGAGTCAGGTCGGCGTTCGGACGTTCCGCCTCTCGGTTCGCTATAGCTTCAACTAGCCTCTCGGCGCGTGGGCGGCTCCGGTTTCGGGGCCGCCTGCGCTTCGCCGTCCGTGAGCCGCAGCGCCTGAGGTCCCTCCCCTTATGCTCCGCTCGATCCGACTCGACGCCCATCAGCATTTCTGGCGCTACGACCCGGCGCAGCACGTCTGGATGACCGACGCCATGGAAGCTTTGCGTCGGGACTACCTTCCTCACGACCTGGCCCCGCTGCTTCAAGCGACGGGTTTCGCGGGGACGATCGCGGTGCAGGCCCGCCAGACTGTCGAGGAGACCGAATGGCTGCTCGCTCTCGCCGATCAGAACGCCTTCATCCGCGGTGTGGTGGGCTGGGTGGACCTGCGCTCGCCCGACCTTGCGGCCCAGATCGAAAGGCTTGGCGCGAACCCGAAGCTCAAAGGCGTGCGCCATGTTGTCCACGACGAACCCGATGAGAACTTCATGCTCCTTCCCGAATTCCGCCGTGGGATCCCGCGCCTTAAGCACGCCGGGCTCACCTACGATCTGCTGCTGCGTCCCCCGCACCTCAAGGCGGCGATCCGTCTCGTCGATGAATTCCAGGACCAGCAGTTCGTGCTCGATCACATCGCGAAGCCTGGCGTGGGCGACGTTTCGAAGTCGCTTTGGAAAGAGGACCTCCTTCGTCTTGCCGAGCGACCGAACGTCTCCTGCAAACTCTCCGGCCTCGTTACGGAGGCCGACTGGAGCGCATGGCGGCCCGACGACTTCCGGCCGGCTCTTGATGTCGTGCTCGAGGCGTTTGGCGCGGATCGACTGATGATCGGTTCCGACTGGCCGGTCTGTACGCTGGCCGCGGACTATGGGACCACGATGGGCGTCGTGCTGGACTTCGTGCGCGACCTTACGCCGTCAGAACGAGACGGGATACTGGGCGGCAATTGCGCGCGCTTCTATGGCGTCGCGCCGACCGAGGAGGGCGCGTGAGTCACATGTTGGCGGCAGTCTTACATGGCCCGCGGGATCTGCGCGTTGAGAATCGCTCACGGCCGGAGCTCGAGCCAGGCACGGTCCTCGTCCGGGTGCGCCGGGTCGGCCTGTGCGGCACCGACGTGCATTACTACGAAGACGGGCGCGTGGGAGCCTTCGTGGCCTCGGCGCCTTTCGTGCTCGGCCATGAGCTGTGCGGCGAGGTGGCGGCCGTGGCGGAAGGCGTCCTTCGGCCGAGCCCGGGCGACCGCGTGGTCGTGAATCCCTCAAGGCAGTGCGGTCAGTGCGATTACTGTCGCGCGGGCCGCGGAAACCTGTGCCGTTACATCCGGATGCTCGGAAGCGCCAGCACCCGGCCACCGACCGACGGCGGCCTGGCCGAGTACCTGAGAGTGGGGGCAGAGCAGTGTTACGTCATGCCGCCTTCGATGGACGATGGAATCGGCGCGCTCATGGAGCCTCTGGCGGTGGCGCTGCAGGCCCTTCACCGCGCCGACTCCGTCGCCGGTCGCCGTGTGCTCGTCTGTGGAGGCGGTCCGATCGGGCTCCTGATCTCACTCACCGCGCGCGCGTTTGGCGCCACCACCGTGTCCCTCAGCGACCCCGACCCCGAGCGCCGCAAGTTTGCGCTCGCCTTGGGCGCGGACGAGGTGTTCGACCCCGCGACCCCCCAAGTGGGAGCGGGCGGAGCCCTGGTCGACGAAGGCTTCGAGGCCGTGTTCGAAGCCTCGGGCGCCTCGGCGGCGGTGGCTCAGGCATTCGAGCTGGCGCGGCGCGGCGCGACGATCGTTCAGGTGGGCTCGCCCTCGGAGCCGCGGACGCCTCTTCCCCTGACCCAGTTGCTTGTGAAGGAACTCCAGTTCGTGGGCTCGTTCCGCTACGGAAACGTATGGGAACAGGCCATGCGCCTCGTGGCTTCCGGACGGTTGAACCTGAAGCCCCTGATCACCCACGTGTTGCCGCTGGCTCAGGTGCGCGAGGCCCTGGAACTCGCGTCGGGGCGGGGCGGCGCCTTGAAGGTTCAAGTCGATCTCGGATCAGGGAGGCCCTGACCGCCCATGAATACGGCAAGCGAAGTCGCGCAGCAAGCGAGCACCGGTCTCCAGTACCGGCCACTCGGTCGTACGGGGATGAACGTCTCCTCGTTGAGTTTTGGAGCCTCCTCCCTGGGCGGGGTCTTCCGTGAAGTGAACGAAGCCGAAGGCATAGCCGCGGTTCACACCGCCCTCGACCTCGGGATCAACTACTTCGACGTGGCGCCCGCGTATGGCGGCACCCGCGCCGAGACCGTGCTCGGCCGGGCCCTTCGTGGAGTGCCCCGCGATCGTTTCTATCTCTCGACCAAGGTGGGGAAGTACACGAGCCCCACGAGTTATGGCGCGGACACCTTCGATTACTCGCGCGACCGGATCCGCGCGTCCCTCGACGAAAGCGCCCGCCGGCTGGGGGTCGACCACTTCGACATCGTGCACATCCACGACATCGAGTACGAGGGTCGTCGCCATGTGGAATGGGCTCTTCGCGAAGGGATCGAAGCGCTGCACGAGCTGCGGCGGGAGGGCCGGGTCGGCGCGGTCAGTTTCGGCATCCACCCGATGGACCTGTGGCATCGCATCTTCGGGGAATGCGATGTGCAGGCAGCACTCGTCCACAACCACTACTGCCTCAACGACACCCGACTCCTCGACCTGCTGCGGGTTGCGGCCATTCGGGGAATCGGAATCATCAACGGCTCGCCGTTTGCCAGCGGCCTGCTGACCGACCGCGGCCCGGCGGCCTGGCACCCGGCAAACGAGGACGACCGCGCGCTGTTTCGCCGCGCCGCCCAGCACTGCGCGACCCGCGGCACGAGCATCAGCCAGCTGGCGCTTCAGTTCTCGAGCCAGCATCCCCAGATTCCAACGACGCTCTTCAGCTCGGCGAGCGCCGAGTCGGTTCGCCGCAACGTCGCGTGGCACTCTCAACCTGCGGATCCCGAACTCGTCGCCGAAGTCATGGAGATTCTGCGTCCGGTGCGCGACAAAGACTGGTCCTACTGAGTGACATAAAGACAGGAGTATGAGCGGGAGAAACTGGCGACTCGTGGCCCTTGCCTTCTCGGCGAGCGCAGTGGCTTCCGCGACGGGATCCGTGTCCGCCGGTTGGAGCGCGCCGCCACGGCATCCCAATGTCGTCTTCATACTCGCCGACGACCTGGGTTATGGCGACATCGGCGCTAACAATCCTCAGTCCCGGATCGCCACGCCCCACATCGACCGCATCGCGCGCGAGGGCATGCGCTTTACCGACGCGCACTCTCCCGCCGCCGTGTGCACCCCCAGTCGCTACGGCATCCTCACCGGACGCTACGCCTGGCGGACCTGGCTCAAGCAGGGCGTCATCGGGGGCTATACGCCGCCGCTGATCGAGCCCGACCGGCTCACCGTCGCATCATTCCTGAAACAGAACGGCTACAGCACGGCGATGATCGGCAAGTGGCATCTGGGTCTTGGCTGGGTCCGCGCGAACGGCTTCGTGGGAACCGCGGCGAACGCGGAAGAACACCGCGCCGGCTCATCGCAGGACGGTGATGCCGCCAAGGGCATGAATGTGGATTTCGATCAGCCGGTCCGCGGCGGCCCGCGGGACCTGGGCTTTGACTACGCTTTTTTCACCGCGGCCTGTCCGACGATGGACGGCCCCTTCACCTTCATCCGGAACGATCGCACGACCGCGCGGCCGGATCGGAAGATCTTTGTCGACCCGAACGCGGAGGAGGAATACGGCCGCCCTCGCGCCGGATGGATCGCGCCGGGTTTCTCACTCGAGACCGTCGATCTCGAGTTCGTTAAAGAGACGATCTCGTTCATGGAACGAAGCGTCGCCGAGGACCCGAGGCGTCCCTTCTTCGTCCACTTGTCGTTGTCTTCACCCCACACGCCGTGGCTCCCGCCGACCTTCGCACGGGGTGCCAGCGGAGACGGGCCGCGCGGAGACCTCGTGACCGTCGCCGACTGGGCGGTGGGAGAAGTGAGAGCGGCGCTCGATCGACTCGGCGTGTCCGGGGATACGCTGCTCATCTTTACGAGCGACAACGGTCCGCACCCGGGCACCAACGGTCACGCGTCCGCAGGCGCCTTCCGAGGGTACAAGTCACATGCATGGGAAGGTGGTCATCGCGTCCCTCTGCTCGTTCGCTGGCCGAGCCGCGTTCCCGAAAGTGCGGTGAGCCCGGAGCCCGTCCAACTGACCGATCCCATTGGCACTCTTGCCGGCATCCTTGGCAAAGACCTGCCGAAAGACGCCCGCCCCGGCAGCCCCGACATTTCGCCCCCCCGTTTCGGACCGCAAACCCCCCCCGCCAATCCGCCGGGCCCACC
>CAZBTT010000260.1:0-7060 GCA_964494295.1 uncultured Acidobacteriota bacterium | reverse complement strand
GCGATGGCGGTGGCCTGTCCGGGCCTACCGGCTCGCCCGGCGAGCCGCTGTCGCCGTGGAGAGTGGTGGCGGCAGCGGTGGTATCGCTTTCGAGCGCGTGCATCCTGATGCTCCCGGTGACCTGGGTCTACGTGCAGACCCGGCGCAAGAAGGGTTTCGACCAGTCGGTGGTCCAGACTCTGATCATCCTGCCCCTCGTGGTCGCAGGCGTCATCCTGCTGGTCCAGAACAGCACCGCGCTCGCGTTCAGCCTCGGCGGCATCGTGGGAGCGGTGAGTTTTCGCAACACGCTCAGGGATACCAAGGACACCATCTACATCTTCCTGGCCATCGTGATCGGCGTGGCCGCGGGCGTGCACGCCCTGGTCGTGGCCGCGACCATCTCGGTCTGCTTCAACCTGACGGTCGTTGCCATGTGGTGGACCGACTTCGGACGGACCGGCGCGATGTTCGAAGGCGCGCCCGCGAAGGACCGGCTCCAACGGGCCAAGGCGATGGCGAACCGCACCGAGGGCTTTATCTCCATGGTCGATCGCGAGCTGCTCCGATCGATGAGCGCTGAACAACTCGAGGTGCTCGCCGAGCGGGCGCAGATCCGTCAGCAGAAAGCGCTCGCCAAGGCGGGACTCGACGGCGGAATCGCGCCGCGGCGCGATCGCACACTGCGCGTGCAGGCTGGCCCCGACCCGGCGCGCGCACGCCAGATCGCCGAAGCCATCCTCGCTTCGAGCACCAAGCGCTACGAATTCGCGAGCGAAACAGCGGACGGGGACGGCGCCGCTTTCGCCTATCGGATCCGCCTCAAGAAGAGCGTGAGCGCCGAGGAGTTTCTCGAACGATTTCGCGCCGCCGCCGCGGCGGAGGTTCGAAAAGCCGAATTCGTCGACTGAACTCAGTTGGGGGCCGACGCCCGCGAATGCTCCTGCCACCAGGTGATGGCCTCGGCCTGGGTCCATGGGTCGATCGCGATGGCCTTGAGCGCCCTTCCCACCTCATCGGCTCCGGCGGGGCGATTCTCAGGTTCTTTTTCGAGACAACGCAGGATCAGCTCCTCGAGTGCTCGGGGCACCGCAATGCCCGCCCTTCGCGACGGCGGAACCGGGGGGGTCTGGAGATGGCTCGCGATGATCTTCAGGCTGGTATCCGCTTCGAAAACCAGCAGGCCGGTGAGCAGATAGTAGGCCACGCAGCCAAGGGCGTAGATGTCGGCGCGGCCGTCGAGGGGCTCGCCCCGCACCGCCTCGGGCGGCATGTAGGCGGGAGTTCCCGGCGTGTGGCCGCCCAGACTGCTCTCCGCGATCCCCCGATCCTCGGCGTCCAGGGACTTCACCAGCCCGAAGTCCAGCACTTTGACGAAATCGTGCTTGAGGCCGACCCGGCCCACGTGGATGTTCGCAGGCTTGATATCGCGATGGACGAGGCCGCTGGCGTGCGCTTCCTCGAGCGAGTCGCACACCTGTCGCAGAATGTAGATCGTCCGATTCGCGGGCAGGGGACCGTGATCCCGGACCATCGACTGCAGGTCCATGCCGTGGAGCAGTTCCATCACGAAGTACAGGGTCTGATCGCTCGTGACCCCGAAATCGTAGAGCGCCACCGTGTGGGGCGATCGCAGTTGCGCCGCCGCCTCGGCTTCGCGTCGGAATCTCTTGACCGCGAGGAGGGCCGCGTCCGTATCCCCGGGTTCGATCGCGTCGGTCCGGATCAGTTTGATGGCGGCCGGACGGGCGAACATGCGGTGCGTGGCCTGGTAGACCTCGCCCATGGCCCCCCGCCCAATCCGTTCCCCCAGTCGGTAACTCCCCATCTCTCTCGCCTTTGCAACCTGCTCGCCGAGACCACTCACCACGCGCGAGATCACCACCGCCACCGGGATGAGGAGGAAGTCCGGATAGTGCATCAGCAGAACCTTGCTGTCCGCTCCGAAATCCCAGTGCCCCCGGGCCTTCCCCACGAGCATCGACAGCGGGTTCATCGAGGCCGCGAGGAGGCCGGCGAAGATGGTCTTGCCAGGCGTGCTCGGCAGGATGGCCGCGAACGTGAGCATGATCGGCCCGATCCAACTGATCATCGGCGTGATGACCCACTCACGCGGCGGCGGCACCAGGTGCATCAGCATGCCGACGCTGAACGCGATCGCCACCATGTAGGCGAGGCCAATATCCATGAGCATCTGGGGATCGCGTTCCCCCTTGCGTGCGTAGAAGCAGAGCCCGATGGACAAGGCGACGCTCACGAGCACGACGAGGTCGCCCCCCATCAGTTGCCCTTCGATGCCGGGGCCCAGCACCTCGACCGTGCTCGCCCGCCCGAGCCCCCAGCCGGCCACGTACAGGACCGACATCAGGGCCGCGGTGATGGACAGCCGCTTCGATGCCTGTCGAAGGATGTCCGGCGGAAGGCCTGGCCCCGGTAACCCAGGGACCGTCGACGAATCGGGTGCGGTCCGCGGGGCGATGGGACCGACAAACTGCGGGTCAGCCATGGGGGCGGAGTTTAGGCTGGGTCGCGTGGCCGTGCGGCGGTACACTCGACCATGGCCCAGAATTCCTGCCGTCCCACCCTCCAGACCGCCATGCTGGCGCTCGGCCTCGCTGCGTCGGCATCGTCACAGACCGTGAATATGAACAGCACCAGCGCCCCCGCGGGCAACGTCCTTCTCGCCGAATGGACCGGCCCCTATGGCGGTGTCCCCGCCTTCGACAAAATGGATCTTCAGGCGCTCAAGCCGGCGCTCGAGGAGGGCATGGCGCGGAATCTCGCGGAAGTCGAGGCGATAGCGAAGAACCCGGAGGCTCCGACCTTCAAGAACACCATTGTGGCCCTTGAGAAGACAGGCCGGGACCTCGGCCGCGTCTTCACCTACTGGGGACTGTGGGGCGGGAACCTCTCGACTCCCGATTTTCGACGGATCCAGGCGGAAATGGCCCCGAGGTTGTCCGAGTTCAATTCGAAGATCACCCAGAACAAGGCGCTCTTCGACCGGATCAAGGCGGTTTACGAGGGGAAGGAAAAGGCTACTCTCCGCCCCGACGAGCAGCGTCTGGTCTGGCTCGTCTACGACGGTTTTGCCAGCAACGGCGCGACCCTGTCGGGACCGGCAAAAGAGCGCTACGCCGAAATCAACAAGCAGCTGGCTGGACTCCACACCAAGTTCGCCAACAACGTTCTGGCCGACGAGGAGGGTTACGTCCTCTACATCACGAAGGACCAGCTGGGCGGTCTCCCCGAGTCCTTCATCCAGGCTGCCGCGGCCGCCGCGAAGGAGCGCAAGCGCGAGGGCGAATTCGCGATCACCAACACGCGCTCGTCGATGGATCCCTTCCTCACCTTCTCCACCGAACGCGATCTCCGAGAGAAGGTCTGGCGGACCTACTATTCCCGCGGGGACAATGGAGACGAGCGGGACAACAACGCCGTCATCACGGAGATTCTCAAGCTTCGGCACGAGCGGGTCCGCCTCCTCGGCTACCCGAACTACGCCGCCTGGCGGCTGCAGAACCGCATGGCCAAGACGCCCGAACGCGCCGTGGGCCTGCTCGAAGCCGTCCTGCCTGCGGCACTCGGCCGCGTGAAGGAAGAAGTCGCCGACATGCAGGCGATCGCCTTGAAGGAGGGCCGGAGCATCACGATCGAGCCCTGGGACTACCGCTTCTACGCCGAAAAGGTTCGCAAGGCCCGGTACGACCTCGATTCCAACGAGGTGAAGCAGTACCTCCAACTGGACAAGCTTCGCGAGGCGATGTTCTATGTGGCGGGTCGGCTGTTCAACTTCAAGTTCACTCCGGTTCCCACCGACAAAGCTCCGGTCTTCCACGAGGATGTCAAAGTCTGGGAAGTGGCAGACGCGACCACCGGCGCCCACGTTGGCCTCTGGTACCTCGATCCCTACGCCCGGCCCGGAAAGCGATCCGGCGCCTGGGCGACCACCTATCGAGGCCACGAGACCTTCGACGGAAAGAAGACGGTGCTCGGCTCCAACAACTCGAACTTCGTCAAAGGTCCGGCCGGCAAGCCCGTTCTCATCTCATGGACCGACGCAGTCACCTTCTTCCACGAATTTGGCCATGCCCTTCACTACTTCTCGGCCACGGTCGCGTACCCAACCCTCAACGGCGGCGTCCGGGACTACACCGAGTTCCAGTCGCAGCTTCTTGAGCGATGGTTGATGACGGATGAGGTGATCAACGGCTACCTCGTCCATCACGAGACCGGCCAGCCCATCCCTAAGACTCTCGTCGAGAAGATCAAGAAGGCAGCCACCTTCAACCAGGGTTTCGACACCACGGAATATCTCGGCTCCGCGATCATGGACATGAAGTACCACATGGTCGATCCCGCGGGGCTCGATCCGCGTGTCTTCGAGCGCGACGAACTCAAGAACCTGGGGATGCCGAGGGAAATCCCGATGCGGCACCGCAGCACGCACTTCACGCACGTGTTTTCCGGAGAGGGATACTCGGCCGGCTACTACGGCTACATGTGGGCGGATGTGCTCACCGCCGACGCCGCCGAAGCGTTCGCAACCGCCCCGGGCGGATATTGGGACAAGGCCCTCGCGAAGAAGCTGGTCGACAACCTCTTCGCCGTACGTAATGCGGTTGATCCCGAGGACGCCTACCGTGCCTTCCGCGGTCGAGACGCGAAGATCGAGGCCCTCATGCGCGCTCGCGGTTTTCCCGTTCCCACGAAGTAGCGACGGCTACGGCTTCGGCGCGTATTCCGCCTGCAGTTTCTCGATCAGGGGCTCGAGGCCGCTGACGTCGCCGGCGAACCGCGTGCTGTAAACGGTCTTCACGCTCGCGAGCACCTGGTCCCGGGTCTCCGCCGCGACGTTGCGGGCGCGCGCCAACGCCACGAAACGCGCCCACGCGTCGATCAACGGATCGGCGGTCGCGTAGACGACGTTGAGCGCCGCCTTCACCTCGGCGGGCGGCTCGGCGGCCTGACGATCCGCGTCGGGGAACGCCTGGTACGCCTGAACTGCGACCCCGTACGGTTCCCGGTACAGCGACGCCAGAGCCAGAAGGTTGTTGGCGACGATCCCGAGGTTGTCCGGGTCGGAGTTGTTGGACCGAATGAAGAGGTCGATAGCTTCCTTGCTCTTTTTCGCGTTGTTCGCGACCAGGGCCTGGATCTGATACAGCAGGGCAAGCGATGCGTCCTTGTCGAACTTGCCCTCGATCGTCTTGCCGGCCTCGATCATCTTGATCGCCGCATCGGCGAACTCGACGGCTTCGGCCCCGTGGCTGAAGTTGGCGGGCGAAGCCGCAAGTTCGAATCGCCGCAGGTTGAACGCGACGCTGTAGAGGACCGCGAGGTTCTCGGGTTCCGCGGCGAGGAGTTCACGCCCCGCCTTGATTATCCCGGCAGTGTCTTTCGCTTGGATCGCAGCGCTGAACGCCTGCTGCTTGGGGACGATGAGCCAGCTCTTCAGGTAAGCGGCATATTGCCCGGACGGATACTTCTCGAGGTAGGCGCGGGCCAATTCGATCGCTTTCTCCGGCATGTTCTGCGAGTTCGCGGCGTGCCAGGCCTGGTACGCGAGCCCTTCTTCGGCCGAGGCCTCCTGTGCAGCGGTCGGTGACGAAAAGGCGAGCGACATGGCCACGGTGAGGGCGAATCGCCCGAGGTTACGGAAGAGCTTCATCTCAGATGTCCTCAATTTTGGGTTCGACAAGATCGCGAATTATGCCTTCACCCGGCGGTCTGCCATACGCGCCGGCGGCACATTCTTTTGAACGCGACGCCAAACACCTCCCTCTGGCAGAATCGAAACGTTCCGGGCGAGCCCCTTTCCAAGTGGAGTGATGGGAGACGAATGACATCAGAGATCGAGAACACCGACGACCTGGGGCTAGCAGAAAGGCTTCGCTCGGGCCTGGGGCATGTGCGCAAGGAACTCGCGCGGAGGATCGTCGGCCAGGAAGACGCCCTCGATCAGGTGCTGCTGACTCTGCTGGTGGGCGGCAACAGCATCATCACCGGTGTGCCGGGCCTCGCGAAGACCCTCATCGTTCATACGATGGCGCAGACCCTTGACCTCAAGTTCTCCCGCATTCAGTTCACCCCCGACCTGATGCCCTCGGACATCACCGGCACCGACATCATCCAGGAGGACGCCGAAGGTCGCCGTTCGCTGGTCTTCGCCCCCGGCCCGGTTTTCGCCAACGTGGTGCTGGCCGACGAGATCAACCGCACGCCGCCCAAGACCCAGGCGGCGCTGCTCGAGGCCATGCAGGAGAGGCGGGTCACCGTCCAGGGGAAGACCTTCACTCTGACCCCGCCCTTCTTCGTGTTCGCGACGCAGAACCCGATCCAACTCGAGGGCACCTATCCCTTGCCCGAGGCGCAACTCGACCGCCTCATGTTCGACATCGTGATCGACCATCTCCCCGAGGATCAGGAGATGGAAGTCATCCGCCGAACCACGGTGACCGACACCGTCACCTTCACACCGAGCCTCGGCGCCGCCGACATCATCGAGTTCCAGAAGCTCGTGCGGCGCGTGCCTGTGGCCGACGATGTGATCCGCTATGCGGTCCGCCTTGTCCGCATGACCCGGCCCGGCGAGGCCGCCGCCCTCGACTTCGTGAAGAACTGGGTGGAGTACGGCGCGTCGGTTCGCGCCGCCCAGTACCTCATCCTCGGCGGCAAGGCCCGCGCCCTGATGCTCGGCCACGCCCACGTGGGCTTCGACGACATCAAAGCCCTTGCGAAACCGGTGCTCCGGCACCGACTGCTGCGGACGTTCGCCGCCGAATCGGCCCGCATCACCACCGACACCATCGTTGATCGCGTCATCGAGAAGGTCGCTCCGCCCCCGTCGAATCTCAGATGATGGCGCGTTAGGCCTCCTTTGCAGACCCGCCCGCTGCTCGATCCGAAGGTCGTCCTGCAACTGCGGGACCTGAGTTTTGTCGCGCGCAGCGTCGTCAACGGCTTTGTCGCGGGCCAGCACAAGTCGCGGCACCGCGGCGCGTCGGTCGACTTCGCCGAACACCGCCCCTACAGCATGGGCGATGACATCCGTCGGATCGACTGGCGTCTGTTCGCCCGG
>CAZBTT010000259.1:0-7082 GCA_964494295.1 uncultured Acidobacteriota bacterium | reverse complement strand
TCGAGGTCGCTCTCCCGAACCGTCTTCGACGATAGATTGGCGCTCTTGGTGCTCGACTCCGTAAACCAGTTGAAACCGCCTCCGCCTAGGTGGAACTCGATCATGTCGCCCTTGACCTTGATGTAGGTCACCGGCATCACGTCCCCGGCCTTGAGGGCGGCGTCGTAGGCGCGAATCCGGTCGGAGTTCTCCTTGAGATCGAAGGGGACGTCCCGATCGAACCTCAGGTCCACACCCTTGTGGCCCGCGGGCATGTCGACGCGAATCGCGACCTGGCGGCCCATGAAGGCGTTCTTGAGGGCGGTTTCATTCTGAGCCAGGGCGGGGCTCGCCAAAATGAGCAGCGCGAGCGGAGCGGCCTTGGTGGGCAGGGTCATCATGGTCGTGGTCTCCTGAAGTCGGGGTCAGTCGCCGAGGGTGGCGCCAAGGTTCAGCGCCGACGCGGGATTATCCGCCGAAACGATCTTCGATTGTCCATCCTGGGCGGTCACGTTTTCGTAGACCCCGGTCTCGCGCCGGACCAGCTTTGAGAAGCCCATGTTCTTGAGGGCCACATCGCCCTTCGGAAACGAGAGCGCGGGAGCGTGAACGACCAGTTCCACCGGCGCGTCGTCGGGCGTTCCCCGCGGGCCGATCATGGCCTTCTCGCACAACTCGCCCCAGGTCTTGATTCGTTCGTTGACGCCGTGGCGGACCTCGACAATGAAACCGTTATCGGGACAGTGATAGTCGTACCTTGGCATGATGCAGTTCCGTGACGCCCCCAATTATCGCTCAGCCCTCCCTCGCAGGCCCAGCCTGGACCTCCGACGTGGTCATCGTGGGTGGAGGCGCCGCCGGACTTGCCGCCGGGATCTTTGCCGCAAGGGCGGCGGCGCGGCGAATTCTCATCGTAGATGGCGCCCGCACCCTGGGCGCCAAGATCCTCGTGTCGGGCGGATCCCGCTGCAACGTCACGAACACCCATGTGGAGGCATCGGATTTCTGGCGCGCCGGGTCTCCCTTCGTCAAGCAGGTCCTGCGCGCGTTCCCGGTGCCAGAGACCGTCGCTTTCTTCGAAGACATCGGCGTTCCCCTGAAGGAGGAACCCCTGGGCAAGCTCTTCCCCGTCAGCAACAAGTCGCGGACGGTACTCGACGCCCTCCTCGCCGAAGCACGACGCCTGAACGTCGAGACACGCACGTCATGCCGCGTGACCGCAATGAAGCAGGGTGGGGCCGGCTGGCTACTCGAAACGTCGGCCGGTGAGATCGCCGCGACGCGCGTGATCCTCGCCACCGGAGGTCTCTCTTTGCCGAAGACGGGAAGCGACGGCTTCGGCTACACCCTGGCACGGGAACAGGGACACACCATCGTTCCCACCGTCCCCGCGCTGGAGCCGCTGATTCTCGGAGGCGATTTTCACGCTCCCCTGTCCGGCATCGCACACGACGCTGCGATTCGGATCTCACGCCCCGGAGAGAAGCCGATAGACATCAGGGGATCGCTGCTTTGGACCCACTTCGGAATCAGCGGTCCCCTCGCCCTCAACGCCTCCCGGTTCATGAGGCGTGCCCGGGCCGGGGGCGGAGAGGCGACCCTGAGGCTGAGCTTCGCACCCGACCTCTCCCCGGAGGACATCGATCGGCATCTGATCGCGGCCGCACGCGATCGCCCCCACCACCACGTGAGTACGGAACTCGCCCGCGCCTTCGGCCTCACCCAGGCGGTGGCACTTCGGCTCGCGGAGTCTGCGGCGGGACAAGACGGACTCCTTTCGAAGGTGTCCCGGGATAACCGTCGCGCCATCGTGAACGTGCTCACCGCCTTCCCGCTCAACGTGATCGACGGCCGCGGCTACAACTTCGCGGAGGTGACCTCAGGCGGGGTGTCGCTCGACGAGGTCAATCCAAAGACCATGGAATCGCGCCTGGTCCCGGGCCTGTACTTCGTCGGAGAGATTCTCGATGTCGACGGCCGCATCGGCGGCTTCAACTTCCAGTGGGCGTGGTCTACGGGCAAAGTCGCGGGGCGGGCGATCGCGAGGGGTTGGTAGTGGTAACCATCCCGCGCGGCTGCTGGCCGTCACCGGCCCGCCGGTCCTATCATCCAAGAGCCCCATGGCCGATCTGGATAACCGGAGAGTCCGCAGCTCGATAGGCCTTGCAGGAACGCTGAAGGGGTGAAAGAACATTTGCGATCGTGTTTGCTCGGAATCATGCTCGTCTGCTCGGCGCTGGTCGCCAGAGACGCTCCCGCGCAACCTCCAGATCTTCCCGACGGTGCTCAGTCACACTGGGCTGTAGGCCAACCGCATGAAATTGTGGCTTACCTCGTTTTCGATCCAGCTACCGTACGGGACCGGCTCCCGGAAACCCTGCGGTTCATTACCGTGAAAGAACTTGCCATGGGCAGTGTCCGTTGGGCGACGGACCATCTCGCAGAACACCCCGCGCACGCTGACTGGGGTATTTCCTTTCTCGAGATCGTTCGAACCGGGACTTTCACAATAGATGGGCGCGCGCCGAACTGGCCGGAAGGTGGAGCCGCCGCCTTATGGTGCGCCAGGGTCGCGCCGTCGCTTCCGACCGCGGACCTCGGACCGGGGCAGCCTTTTCTAACCCTGGAGTTCTGGATGCCCGACAGCAACTACGTCACGTACATGCGGGGAAAGGGCTACCCCGCGAGTTACGGCCAGGTGAAGCTTCTTCAGCCTGCTGAGGGGATGTGGCGGGGCTCGGTTGACCTCCCAGGGCTGAGCCTCGTCGCCGAGTGCCGGCCAAAGGGACCTGTCACGGGGGGAGGGCAGGCTGCCGGAATGCAGGCCTTCTTTCCACCCCGGTCGTCCACGGTGAAGGGCGCTGTCCGTGTGGCCTTCGCCGGGCACCGTGAGCAGGAGTGTGGGGAGGAGTCGTCGTGGACCCTCCGCGGTACTCATCCGCTGGCGCGCGGGGTTGTGCTGCGGCCATCGACCTATCAGTTCGGGTACAACCTGAAGGGTGGCGCATACCCGTAGAGACCCGCCCGGAGGGCTTAGTGGCGCCTTGGCGGGCCGCTTCGACCGCGGCCGCTGCCGCCGCCAAACCCGGGTCGCCGTCCGCGGCCGCCCGCATGGGGTCTCGCCGAGGCCTTGTCCGCGGCATCCGCAGCCGCGTCTGCTGCTGCGGCGGCAGCCTCCTCGGGATCGACCTCGATCGGAATGACGACTTTGCGCTTCTCGTCGCGCCACACTTCGAGGAGAGAGGCCACGAGGTGACGCCGGTCGTCGCGCGACAACAGGACATCGGCGAGAGCGATCGCATCCGGCGATCCTTCGCGCTCCTTGAGGATCAGGTCGAGGACGCGTTCGGCGGTGCGCCGCGTGACATCGTCGGATGAAGGAGGCCGCAGTTCCTTCACTTCGATGTGGTAGCGCTTCACCAGCCGGTTGTAGTTCATGATGTCGTGCGCGGAGAGGAGACTGATCGCCCTTCCTGACTTGCCGATGCGCCCGGTGCGGCCCGCGCGGTGGATGTACTGCTCCGGCGAGTCGGGGGTGGAGAAGATGAAGACGTGGGAGACGTCGTCCACGTCGATGCCACGCGAGGCCACGTCGGTGGTGGCGAGAACCTTGATGCGTCCTTCGCGATAGGCCTTGAGGACCCGTTCCCGTTTGCCCTGCGACAGATCCGAGGAGAGCATCTCCGAGGGCAGTCCGCGCTTGTGAAGGAACTCGTGGACCTGACGCGTCTCCTCGCGCGTGTTGCAGAAGACCATGGCCGAGGTCGGCTCTTCCCAGAGAAGCAGATCGTAGAGCGTCTGCTCCTTCCGCATGCGCGGCACGATGCAGTAGACATGTTCGACGTCGGTGACGTAGACCTTGTCTTCCGAGAGCAGGAGCCACACCGGCTCCTTCAGGAAGTTGTAGATGAGGTGCTTGATCGAGGCGGGAATGGTGGCGGAGAAGAGCAGGGTCTGCCGCTCCTCCGGGACGAAGGCCACGATCTTCTGCATCTCCTCGGCGAAACCCATGTCGAGCATCCGGTCGGCTTCGTCGAGGATGAACATCTTGAGGTTCTTGAGGTCCAGGGTGCCCCGGCGGAGATGGTCGAGAACTCGGCCGGGCGTGCCCGCGATCAGCTGGACCCCGGACTCGAGGAGATCGGTCTGGCGTTCCATGGAATCGCCCCCGTAGATCGCAGCGACCCTGACGCCGCGACCCTTGCCGATGGCGCCCAGTTCCTCGGCGACCTGCACCGCCAGTTCACGGGTCGGAGCGAGCACCACTCCTTGGACGCCCTTGAGCGCGAGGTCGACCTTCTCCACGAGAGGTATGCCGAAGGCCGCGGTCTTGCCGGTCCCGGTACGGGACTGGACCACGAGATCCTGGCCCTTGAGGGCAGGTGGAATCGTCTCGGTCTGGCAGGGCGTGGGGTGGTCGTAGCCCTTTTGAGTCAGGGCTTCGAGGGTGGGAGGGGAGATCCCAAGGCTGCGGAAAGTGGCGGAGGCAGGCGTCATGTAGCCCTGATTATCGCCCGCTTCGGCTGCTCCTGCCGCGGGGCGGTGCCCCTCGTGGCATCCGGGGACTAGAGTCTTGCTGGTCGGACCCTCTCGACCGGAAGGGAACGGGTCGGGGTCGGGGTTGGCGCGGACGCGGGCTAGGTTCGCGGGCGAAACTCTTGGCAGGACGACACAGGCTGCGGCGGGTATCGCTTCAGCACCGGGCACTGAATGAAGACCGCCCCCTTGTCCGTTCGAACAAAACGGGGCGGCGCGGCGCAGCGGTGGCAGAAGCTCTCTGGAAAGGGCAGGCTCCGGGGCGACGCGGCGGCCTCCTCCTGATTCTCGCTTCGGTTCACCAGAGCGAGACTACGACACGGAGGCCCGAGCGACCGAAAGAGTCAACGGTCACACGCTTCGGAACCCGACCGGGGGTAGTCTCCAAGGCGTGGCGAGTCCTAACGAGCGCGCACGGACGATCCAGGATGAGATCGCGGATGCCCATGTCTGCCTGAAGAGACTGTTTCCCGAAATCGAGCGCGTGGCCGCGGCGGTCTACGACCCGAAGACCGACCTGCTGAAGACCTTCGCGCACAGCACGGATGGCGGCAACCCGCTCGAACTCTATGAGGCCTTTCTGGCCGAAACGCCCTCTCTTTCGCTGCTGGCCCAAGCCGGCAACAACCGGGTGGTGAATGACCTCAACAGCCTGGCCGACTCCCCCCACGAGCACACCCGCCGTCTGCTCGAGCGGGGGTATCGATCGAGCTACACCATGCCCCTCTTCGAGGGCGGGCGGCTGTTCGGCTTCCTGTTCTTCGACTCCCGAGAGCCCGGCTATTTCCGACCCATGCTCGTGGAGCATCTGGCCATCTTCGCGCGCCTCTTGACCCTGGCCCTCTCTCAAGGCTTCGCGCAGACCCGCTTGCTCGAATCGGCGCTTCGCGTGGCCACGCGCCTCACCCATTATCGCGACCCCGAGACCCGCGGCCATCTCGACCGCATGGCGAGATGCAGCCGCCTGATCGCCCGGGTTCTGGGGCCCGCAAAAGGCCTGTCGGATGAGTTCGTGGAGTCGATCCTCCGATTCGCCCCCCTGCACGACATCGGCAAGATCGGGGTGCCCGACCACATCCTGCTCAAGACGGGCCCGCTCACCCCCGCGGAGTTCGAGGTAATGCAATCGCATGTCCTCAAAGGGGTGGAGATCGTCGAGGGCATCCTGTCCGAACTCGACCTCGGGGCGGTCGGCCACCTGGACATGCTTCTCAACGTGGTGCACTTTCATCACGAGTCGGTGGATGGAAGCGGATATCCGCAGGGTCGTCGCGGGGAGGACATCCCCATCGAGGCGCGGATCGTAAAGGTGGCGGACGTCTTCGACGCCCTGACCAGCCGTCGGCCCTACAAAAAGGCCTGGCCGGTCGAAGACGCCCTCCGCTTCCTCACCGATGGAGCAGGCGGGCAGTTCGACCCCGAATGCGTCTCCGCCCTGATGGCCCACGCCGATGAGGCCACCTCCCTGCTCCTACGCTTCACCGATCCGGCAGACGCCGAACAGTCCCGCGAGGGGTACTCGCTGGATCTCTAGGCGAGCTGTCCCGCAGTGGTTCGAACAAACCAGGACGGTTATCGTTCCTTCCATCATCGGGAGCGGTGTGCGCACCCGACAGAAGAACCCCAACCAAAGGAACCGAGGAGAAGCCCACATGAGCCGGATGGACGTCATCGACTACACGATTTATGGCGAAGACATGCAGTTCGTCGAGATCGAACTCGATCCGGGCGAGGCGTCGGTGGCCGAGGCCGGCGGGATGATGTACATGGAGGACGGCATCGAAATGGAGACCGTCTTCGGCGACGGATCCAACCAGGGCGGCAGCGGTTTCCTCGGCGCTCTCATGGGCGCCGGCAAACGCCTTCTGACCGGCGAATCCCTCTTCATGACCATCTTTGTCAACAAAGGCTCCGGCAAGAAGAAGGTCGCCTTCGGCGCTCCTTATCCGGGCACGATCGTGCCCGTGAACCTATCCCAGGTGGGCGGCGAACTCATTTCGCAGAAGGACTCGTTCCTTTGCGCGGCCAAGGGCGTTTCGGTGGGCATCGCCTTCCAGAAGAAGCTCGGCGCCGGTTTCTTCGGTGGTGAAGGCTTTATCATGCAGCGCCTTCAGGGCGACGGCCTCGCCTTCGTGCACGCCGGCGGCAAACTGCACGAACGGGTTCTCGCTCCCGGCGAAATCCTGCGGGTCGACACCGGCTGCATCGTGGCCTTCCAGCCCACCGTCGACTACGACATCCAGTTCGTCGGGAAGATCAAGTCGGCGCTCTTCGGCGGCGAGGGTCTGTTCTTCGCGACGCTTCGCGGGCCGGGCAAGATCTGGCTCCAGTCGCTGCCGCTCTCGCGCATGGCCAATCGCATCGTCGGGGCGTCGAAAATGGCCGGGGGCGGCGGCCGCGAGGAGGGGTCGATCCTCGGCGGGATCGGCGGACTGCTCGACGGGGATAACAGCTGACGCTGGGTTGGTAGTTGGAGGCGGGGTTGCTTCGGTCCACTGCGAGACGGTCTGGGCCTGCTGAGAAACCCGTTCGAGAACGCCCCATTCCAGCCGGTTTCTGAAGTGGGC
>CAZBTT010000258.1:0-7108 GCA_964494295.1 uncultured Acidobacteriota bacterium | reverse complement strand
AACGTCCATGACGAGGGAGAGCGACGCATTGGACTTCCGCGCACTCTTCGAGTCCATCGAGCGAATGCAGTCGACTTGAGCAGCCCCGTCTAGACGACAGCTCCAAACACCCTTCCGACGAACGCGGTCACCGCCATCGCGAGCGCTCCCCAGAAGATCACGCGGGCCGCTCCCCTCCCCAAAGGCGCACCGCCGGCGCGAGCCGCCACCACACCGAGGCCGCCCAGGAACAGGATCGAGGTCGCGGCAACCACGGTCGCGACCTGAGGGCCGGGCGCCAGCATCGCGGAGCCCAGGGGAAGTGCGGCCCCGACCGCGAAGGTCGCGGCCGAGGTGAGGGCGGCCTGAACCGGCCGCGCCGTGTTGATCGCCGAGATTCCAAGCTCGTCGCGGGCGTGAGCCCCCAGGGCGTCGTGCTCGGTGAGCTGATGCGCCACCTGCGAAGCGAGTTCCGGGGTGAGACCGCGCGACTGATAGATCATGGCCAGCTCGAGATGTTCGGACTCGGGTTCGTTCAGAAGCTCCTCGCGCTCGCGCGCCAGATCGGCGGCTTCGGTGTCGGACTGCGAACTCACCGACACATACTCGCCCGCGGCCATCGACATCGCGCCGGCCACGAGCCCGGCCATGCCGACGGTGAGAAGCTCATCGCGGGAGACGCTCGCGGCGGCGACACCTACGAGCAGGCTGGCGGTGGAGACGATGCCGTCGTTGGCGCCAAGGACCGCGGCGCGCAGCCAGCCGACGCGGGAGGTGCGATGGATCTCAGGATGCGTGGTGCGTGCCATAGTGGAGCGAGTGTACGGCGGAAGGCGTGTTACGTTCGACTCTTGGATCCGCAACCCGACTCGCCCTGGAGCACACCCGCCACGGTCGCGGGCTTTTCACGGTCGCCGCCCAATGCCGCGTTGATCCGTTTCGCCGAGGCGGAGGGGGACCGGCGTGGCGCCCGGCAGATCCTCGATGTCGGCTGTGGCGCCGGTCGTAACGCGCATCCCCTCGCGGAACTGGGCTTCGATGTCGTCGGACTCGACCTCTCCATGCCCATGCTTCAGGCGGCGATAGCGCGGCCCCGGCGAATGGGCGGACGTCTCGCACTCGCGCAGGCCGCGATGGACCACCTTCCCGTGCCCGACCGAACCTGCGACCTCGTGATCGCACATGGCATCTGGAACCTCGCTGGTTCGGGGTCGGAGTTCCGGCGGGGCCTGAGCGAGGCAGCGCGGGTTTCCAAAGAAGGCGCGGGCCTCTTCATCTTCACCTTTTCGCGAAGCACCCTGCCGGTGGAAGCCACGCCCGTTCCCGGAGAGACGTTCGTGTTCACTCAGTTTTCCGGACGGCCCCAGTGCTTCCTGAGCGAGACGGAACTCATCCTTGAACTCGGTGTCGCGGGATTCTCGCTCGACGAAGATGTGGTGAAGTTGACCGAGCACAATCGTCCGAGGCCCGGGCAGCTGCAAGCGGGTTCTGGACCCGTGATCTTCGAGGCCGCCTTTCGCAGAGTCGCAAACTCCTAGAGCGCTTAGCCTTCGAGTTTCTTCTTCAACTCCACCAGCAGGTTCAGGGCTTCGATCGGGGTGAGCGCGTTGACGTCGGTTTTGCGGATGTCCTCCGCGACGGCGTCTGAGACCGGGGCGAAAAGCGAGAGTTGACGTTCTTTCGGCGCGCCCATCACGCCGGTACGTGCGAGTTTCGGCCGCCCTTCGGAGTCGAACTCGGTCTGCTCGAGGTTCTTGAGTATCTCTCTCGCGCGTTTGACCACGGGCGAAGGCAGGCCCGAGAGCTTCGCGACCTGGATGCCGAAGGAGCGATCCGAACCGCCCGGTTCGACGCGGCGAAGGAACAGGATGTCGTCCTTCCACTCGCGCGCGGTGACGTGAAGATTCGACACCGCGGGGCGGTCCACCGCGAGGTCGACAAGCTCGTGGTAGTGAGTGGCGAAGAGGGTGCGCGGGCAATGCGGTCCGCGCTCCGCCAGATGTTCGGCCACCGCCCACGCGATGGACAGACCGTCGAAGGTCGCGGTGCCTCGGCCGATCTCGTCGAGGAGAAGAAGGCTGCGGTCGGTGGCATGTCTCAGGATGTATGCGGTCTCCTGCATTTCCACCATGAAAGTCGACTGGCCGCGGAGAAGGTAGTCGGAAGCTCCAACGCGGGTGAAGAGTCGATCACAAACCGTCAACTTCGCTTCGAGGGCGGGCACGAAGCTGCCCATCTGCGCCATCACGACCATGAGGCCGGTCTGCCGAAGGAAGGTCGACTTTCCGCCCATGTTGGGGCCGGTGACGATGAAGAGCCTCGGCGACTCATGGGCCGCGCCGAACGTGAGGTCGTTCGCCACGAACGGGTTCTCGGTCGAAGACTCGACCACCGGGTGACGACCCTCGCGGTAGACGAGTTCTCCGTCGGATGACAGACGCGGCTTGATGTAGTTGAGACGCTGCGCCGCCTCGGCGAGGGATGCGACCACGTCGAGGATCGCGATCGCCCGCGATGTCGTCTGCAGATCCTTGACGCAGGCGAGGGCCGCTTCGGCCAGGCCAGCGAAGATCTCCTTCTCGCGTTCGAGCAGGCGCTCCTCGGCCCGCAGGACCTTCTCTTCGAAGTCCTTGAGCTCGGGGGTCACGAAACGTTCGCCCGAAACCACGGTCTGACGCCTGATGTAGTCCTCGGGCACGAGGTGAAGATTCGGCTTGGTGATCTCGATGTAGTAGCCGAAGACACGGTTGTAGCGGACCTTGAGCGAGGTGATGCCGGTCCGGTCACGTTCGTGCGACTCGATCCGCGCGATCGCCTCCTTGCCGCCCGTGTGCAGGCTGCGCAGTTCGTCGATCTGGGGATCAACGCCCGCACGCACGAGTTCGCCGTCACCCACCGCGGCCGGGGGAGAGTCGACGAGCGTGCTCAGGATCCGGTCGGCCAGCTTCTCCTGAGGATCGAGGGCCTGGATCTGGCCGCGAAGCAGAGGAGCGTTGAGCTCGGCGCCGGCCGCGGCGGCCGCAGCGACGCCCCGGAGCGATGTCGCGAGCGAGGCGAGATCTCGCGGCGTGGCGCGACCAAACGTGAGCTTCGCGATCAGACGATCGAGGTCGCGGATTCGGGCGAGGGCGTCCTCGAGGTCGCCGCGCGTGCGCGTCCGGAAGGCCAGCTCCTCCACCGCGTCGAGCCGGTCCTGGATGGGCTCGCGCCTCGAAAGGGGCCGGAGGATCCAGTCGCGCAGGAGGCGGCTTCCCATGGGGGAGTGGGTCTGGTCGAGGACGGAGAGCAGCGTCCCCCGCGGCGAACCGTCGATGAGGTTCTCGACGAGTTCGAGGTTGCGGCGCGTCGACTCGTCCAGAATCAGGACATCGCCATCGTCG
This sequence comes from uncultured Acidobacteriota bacterium, assembly GCA_964494295.1. Lineage (GTDB taxonomy): Bacteria > Acidobacteriota > Vicinamibacteria > Fen-336 > JAGNNV01 > JAGNNV01. The sequence continues at coordinate 3,749 of CAZBTT010000258.1, read as the reverse complement.
CGGTGGGTGAGCGACGTGACGTGGGACAGTTCCCGCTTCTGGGTCGACTTGAGATAAAGGAGCAGCGCCCCCGCGGCGGTCGCGGCCTCCGGTGTCCGCTCGCAGCCCATGGCCTCGAGATTGATGACGCCGAAATGGCGAAGGAGCTCCTCGCGCGCGCGCTTCGTGTCGAACTCGGAGTCGAGCTCGAATACGGACGCGCCGACCTTTGAAACATCGAAGTGCTCGGATCTCGCCACACCCTCCGGCCACAGAAGTTCGCGGGGAGCGATGGAGAGAAGGTCGTCGAAGAACGCTTCGACCCGGCCCTCGCCACGGCGCTCGAAAACGAAGAACTCGCCCGAGACGGGATCGATCACCGCCGCGCCCAGGGCGGACCGGCCGGGGTAGCAGGCGGCGATCCGGGACGCTTGAGCCAGGGGCGACTCGTCGTCGATGAACGTCCCGGGAGTTACCACGCGGACCACGCCGCGCTTCACGACTCCCTTCGCGTTCTTCGGATCCTCGAGCTGCTCGCCGATGGCCACGCGATGACCCTTTTCGACCAGGGAGCGGACATAGGCGTCGAGAGCGCGCACGGGAACCCCGCACATCGGGATCGGTTCGCCGCCTTGATCCTTGGCCCTCAAGGTCAGGGCGATGTCGAGGAGGGGTGCGGCGATCTTCGCGTCCTCGAAGAAGAGTTCGTAGAAGTCCCCCATCCGAAAGAACAGGAGAGCGCCGGGATGCTCCGCCTTCATGCGGTGGTACTGCTGCATGGCGGGGGTGGGCGTCACGGACATGGCAGTCGGCGAGTATAAGCTCCGTCTCTTCAGTGCCTTCCATCAGCCCACCGCCTGTAGCACCTTTGATTCTGGCTCTCGACACTTCCTCGTCGCTTGGGAGCGTGGCCCTCCGTCGTGGCGGCGAAGTGCTCTGCGCAAAGGCATTTGAGGCGGATCACGGCCACTCTCAAAAGCTCCTTCCTGCGGTCGACTCGGTTTTCGCCGAAGCCGGCCTCGCGGCCGGGGGTGTCGCGATTTTCGCGGCTGTCACCGGCCCGGGATCGTTCACCGGCCTCCGCGTATCCCTGGCGTGCGTCCGAGGACTCGCGGGCGACAGGCCCTGCTTCGGGGCGCTCGCGACGGATGTCGCCGCGTGGGCGGCGCGGGGCCGGGGGAAGCGGGTTCTGGCGATCACCGATCTCTTTCATGGCGAGGTCTTCGGCAGCGTCCACGACGAAGACGGCGCCTTGACCTCAGGGCGAGAGGCGGGAGACCTTGGACACGTCCTCGCCGCGCTGAAGGGATTCCTTCAAGGCGCCCCGATCGCGGTCGGTTCCGCCGCGGTGAAACACCGAGCTGCGATCGCCGAGGGGATTCCCGGCGTGGAGGTCATGGAGTCGCCCGAAGGGCTGGCCCCGCATCTGGCTTCACTGGCCGAGGCAAACGCCTCGTCGGCCACGATGTGCCGCGCTTCCGACCTGATGCCGTTCTATCTGAGGGATCCCTTGACCCGCGGTCTGCTCAACAGCCAGCCCAGAGCCCGGTGATACCGCGTTTAGACGCGGGCGCGCCCGGAACACCGGACTTCGGCCCGGCGAGGCACGAGGAGATCGAATCCCTCGCCGCCATCGATCGGGGTTCGCCCCGCCCGTGGACCCCGGCGGCCTTCGAAAACGAGCTTGGAAACCGTCCGCCGACGGTCTTCGTGCTCAGGTCTTTTGGAAACGCAGTCGCCTTCGTAGTCACGCGGCGTCATTCGCCCGAGCTCGACATCGTGAATCTGGCGGTGGCCGAGGGCCATCGAAGGCGGGGTTTCGGCCGGATTCTCCTGCGCTTTCTACTCGAAATGGTCCGCCGCGACGGTGTCGACCAGGTCTTTCTGGAGGTTCGCGCGGGAAACCAGGCCGCACGCGGCCTCTACTCGAGTCTGGGTTTTGAGGAGACGCAAAAACGGAGAAATTTCTACGAGGACCCGGTCGAGGACGCGATCCTGATGAAGCTCAAAATTGAGCCATGAACATGGTTGAAAGGCTCGAGAAACGCGTGCTAGGGTCGAAGTCCTGAAGACCGCTCAGGTCCCCCGAATATCCCCGGGACCGGACAAATCTCTTCTTCGACAGCCTAAGGAGGCCATCACTCATGACGGCAGCAAACGGAGTGAGCCGCGAGACACTGCTCGCGACCAACGAGGAATACCGAAGGCTCCACGAGGAGCACATCGAGTTGGATCGCAAGATCAAGGTTCTCTCGGACAAGACGGCGCTGAGCGACGCCGAACAGGTCGAAGAAATCAGACTCAAGAAACTGAAGCTGGCCGGACGCGATCGAATGGAAGAGATCGCGCGCACCGCGCACTAGAGGCCGGCCGGGCCTCCCCTACCCGCGTCCGGCATCTGCGGCGCCGGCGTTTCGTTGTCGCTTTGCCCTGATTCGCCCGAGGAACCATCGTTTTGAAGATCGCCCCTGAAGGCCTCCCCTTCATCGCCATCGCCATCGTCGTCGCCGTGATCGGGGCCTACTTCTCCTGGCGGGCATTCGGTGTGCTCTTTCTCCTGGCGATCTTCGTGACCGCCTTCTTCCGCGATCCCTTCCGCGAGATCCCTCAAGGCGAGGGGATCGTGGTCTCCCCCGCCGACGGAAAGGTAGTCATGATCGTGCCCACACCCGCGGGTCATGCCGCGGGCGAAGGCGCCACCCAGATCTCGATCTTCCTCTCGGTCTTCTATGTGCACATCAACCGGGCCCCCATCGCCGGGACGATCACCGACGTGGTCTACAACAAGGGTGAGTTCCTGCCTGCGTTCGACGACAAGGCCTCGTTGCGCAACGAACAGAACCGAGCCTTCATCGAGGGACCCGACGGCCGCGTCGGTTTCACTCAGATCGCCGGCCTGATTGCCCGCCGCATCGTCTTCCGCAAAAAAGCGGGCGACGTGGTGGCGCGGGGCGAACAGGTCGGTCTCATCCGGTTCGGCTCGCGCACCGATATCTTTCTCCCCAAAGGTTCGACGCTGATGGTCAAGGTCGGCGACCGGGTGAGCGGGGGCAGTTCGGTGATCGCACATCTCACGCGGCCCGCTGAAGCGCCCCCATCATGACCATCTCGGAGCGGTTGAAACAGCCGGGCCTTCGCCGAGGGGCGGCCATCCTCCCCACCCTGTTCACCATCGGCAACCTGTTTCTCGGCTTCTCCGCGATCGTCCAGGCCCTTCGGCTCAACTTCGAGAGCGCCGCCCAGTTCATCGTGGTGGCGGTCATCTTCGACATGCTCGACGGCAGGATCGCGCGCATGACCGGAACGACGTCGGAATTCGGGGCCCAGCTCGACAGCCTGGCCGACATCGTCTCTTTCGGGGTCGCCCCCGCGATCATCGCCTACCAGTGGGGCCTCGCGACCCTGCATCGCTCCTACCTCGCGGCGTTCTTCTTCGTCATGTGCGCGGCGATCCGGCTGGCCCGGTTCAACGTGCAGCGGAAAGTCGTGGACGGCCGCTACTTCGTCGGTCTGCCGTCGCCCGCCGCCGCCGGTTTCGTCATCTCAATCGTCTACTTCCGGCCCGAACCACTCTCCGACCGCCTCGGCGCGTTGTTCACCATGGCCCTGCTCGTGGTCGGCGCGTTCCTGATGGTGAGCACGCTGCGCTATTGGTCGTTCAAGACCTTCGACCTGCGCAGCCGCCGAAGTTATTTCGCCATGGTCGGCATCGCGGCCCTTCTCGCCCTCGTGGCCACCGAACCTGCATGGGCGCTGCTGGCATGGTCCGT
>CAZBTT010000257.1:0-7120 GCA_964494295.1 uncultured Acidobacteriota bacterium | reverse complement strand
GGCGGTTGGACTGAAGCCGCCTTGGATCGTTCACCGGGTTATTGGAAACGACGGTTGCCTTCTCGCGTATCGCTCGGGACACCATCGTCTTGCGCGCGCCTTCGGGGTCGGATAAGAGCGTTCCGACCTCTGTCATCAGCCCCCGGTCCTTTCCCGCCGAGGCCATCGGGACGACGGCGCCGGTCCGAGCATCCACGACCGCGATCAGGGACATTCGAAAGCCGCCCGCGTCAACCGCGATCCGGCAGGCCTCGTTGAACAGCTCGGCGCGGTCGCGAACGCGAACGATCAGAGTATTGATTCCGCTCAGCATCGCATGCACCCGGCTCAGGTGGGTGATCCTCGCCTCCGCGGCTTTTCTCTCCGTGACGTCCCGGAAGTACCAGACTCGCCCATAGTAGGTGCCATCCGCCCCCGCCGCGGGCGAGGAGTAGCGATCGATGCTTCTCCCGTCCCGGAGCGCTATCTCCTCGTGACTCTTCAGGTCCTGGTGTGAGTTCAGTTCCTCCACCCGCTTCAGGAACGCCGACTGGTTCAGGACCTGATCCGCCACGTTCTGGAGGACCGGCGCGTCCATGCCCGCGCGCACCAGATCCGGGGGCAGACGCCAAAGGTCGACGAAGCGGTGATTGTACGAGACGATCTTTCCATCTGGGTCCACCATGAGGATCCCGTCCGGAGAGGTCTCCTGCTGGGTGGCCAGCAGCGTGTTCTTCCGCTCGATGTCCGCTTCGGCCGCCCTGCGGGCGGTGATGTTCATGTGCATCACGACTGCGCCCGCGGAATTCGGAGCGCTGAGCGGGGTTACGGTGAGCCCGAACCAGCGCATCTCCCACGGCGAATGGCACGCATATTCCATCGCGCCTTGAGGCGCAGCGCCGCTCAGAACCGCGCGGATGCAGATTGAGGCTCGCGCCGCATCGACATCGCCAGAGGTCGCCGCCCGGTCGCAGACCGAGAGGTAATTGACCCCGACGCCGTAATGCTCCGCGCGGAGTCCATTCCTGTCCGCGAAGTCCCGCCAGGCCTGGTTCACCGAAACCACGACACCGCGGGCGTCGAGCATGGCCATTTGGGCGGGGAGTGAGTTCAGGATTGCCCGATGCTCGGCCAGCCGCAGATTCTGAAGGTGCACCTGCGCATGCCTCAAGAGGAACGGACGCCCACGGCCGTCCGCGACCGTATCGACCTCTCCCTTCGTCAGTTGTTCGATGCGGTCGCTCGTCCGATGGAGGAGTTCGACCAACGCCGGGAGCTCGTCGTCGATTTCCCGTGGAAGGCGTAGCCCTTCCTCGCTCATGCCGCTCCCGGCCCCAGTCCGAGCGCGGCCATGACGGCCTTCGTGTCGGTGAGCGTGCCCAGGATCCGAACCCGCGGCGTGGGCACGATTCTGAGCAGTGTGGGCGTCATGGCGACATCGTCGAGGAGGGCCCGGTCTGGTTCGCGCAGGACGTCGACCACCTCGATCCCGTACCGGTTGGGGAGCCAGGCCTCGCAAAGAGCGGTGAGATTCGCGATCGCAAGCGCCGAATTGAGGGTATCGTCCGCGACGAAGAGCCGGAACGAATGCGCGGTCATTCGATGGCCCGGACGAAGATCACACCTCCGAGTATCGGGTGCGCCATCGCCGGAATCTGTGCGCTAGCGAACGAAGGCGCTCTGGCGGTTGGGTCTCCCTTCGGCACGTTCCAGGAACTTCACCGAGAAAGTAGTAGCGGAGTCTCTGGGTCCTGCCGAAAAGGTTCCGCGCATCTGGCGGGTCAGGTCCGAAACCATCTGCAGGCCCAGGGAACTCGCACGCGTGGCGTCGAGGCCCGGCGGCAGACCAACTCCATCGTCGCGAACCTCGAGGCAGACCGAATCGGGGGGCGTCCGCTGTAGCCCGATCCAGACCGATCCGGGCCTTCCTCCGGGAAAGCCATGCTTCAGCGCGTTCGAAACCAGCTCATTCACGATGAGACCGCACGGGACGGCGCGGTCGAGGTCGAGCGTGATCCGCTCCAGATCGAGGTGGAATTCGATTTTCCCCCGGCCGGCGGGCAGCGATCTCCGGAGCTGGTGGGTGAGCTGGCGGAGGTAGTCCGCCAGATTGACCTCGGCGAAGTTGCCGGACCGGTAGAGGGTTTCGTGGAGGGCGGCCATCGACTGAATGCGGTTCTGCATGTCCCTGAGGACGACCTGAACGGTGGCGTGGTTAGGCCGGCTGCTCTCGAGGCGGAGCAGGCTGGTGATGACCTGCATATTGTTCTTGACGCGATGGTGCACCTCCTTGAGCAGAGCCTCCTTCTCGGAAAGCGATGCGAGGAGGGCGACCTCCGCCACCTTGCGCTCCGCACGGTCGCGCAAACTGGCGATTCCGAAGGCGAGATCGTCCGCCAGCTGCCCAAGGAGGTTGAGTTCATCGCCGCCGATTGGGGCTCGCAGCGGCGAGTAGAGCGCCAGGACGCCGAACGTGCGCTTCGCGTCCTTGAGCGGAAGAAAGACCCCGCTGAACAAGCCCGCGTCCCGCAGCCTCGTGACGATCGTGGCGAGGACCGGTTCGAGCGACAGGTCGGGCACGACCACGAGTTGCCCGGACTGAATCGCGCGCGCACCCGGGCCGGCCCTGCCCTCACCGTTCGACGCCCAGGTGTGCGGCACGCCCGACATGAGGTCGGGGGGGCCGCCCGTGTGCGCCTTGAGCACGATCGTTCTCGCTTCATCCTCGTCGGCATAGCCGACGCCGGCGCGCCGGTATCCCCCCGCCTCCACAGCGATATCGCAGACGCTTTGCAGGAGAGAGCGTTCGTCGCCGGCGCGGATCAGGGCCTCGTTGCACCCCGTGAGCATCTTCAGCGCGCGATTGATTCGTGAAAGCTCCACGTCCGCGGCAATCCGCGCCTGCGACTCCCGGGCCATCTCCGTGGTATCGACCCCTTGGAGAATGTAGTAAGCGAGCGCTCCCGATTCGTCTCGAGCCGAGGTGAGAGTGATTTCGACCTCGCGCGTTTCCCCCGAAGCTGTGTTGTAGACGCCCTCCCTGTGGAGGGGCTCGGTGGAGAGCGCTGCCGCGGCGAGGAGGCCGGCCCACCAGTCCTGGATCCCGGGCAGCTGTGTCCACCACACGGTCTGCCAGAGCGGATGGCCGACGATCTGTTCGCGGCGGACCCCTCCCACGCGGAGCGCCAGCTCATTGATATCGATGACTTCCCCCTGAGGTGAGAGGGTGGCCAGGAACTGGAAGTGAAGGTCGAATACAGCCCGGTAGCGCCGATCGGATTCACGAGCCTGCGCGTCCGCGAGATGTCTCTCTGTAATGTCGTGGTGGAGAATCAGCGCCCCATTGCCCAGTCGCTCGTCGTACACCCTTGTTATCTCGACGCGGAACCAGTGCCGGGCCATGGGCGAATGGCACGCGTAGTCGAGAGAAAAAGCGTCCCGCTGACCGTTCAGCACCTCGCGCAGCGCGGAGGCCACACGGCCGGCGCCTTCGGGATCGTCGTCGGCGGCGCGCTCGCAGACTTCGAGGTAGTTAAGGCCAAGGCCGGCTGGCGGATTGAGTCCGTTGGCCGCGGCGAAGCGTCTCCAGGGTTCGTTGACCGCCACAACGGTACCGAGCGAGTCCAGCAGGGCGAGGTTCTCGGGCAGCGCGTCGAGGACTGAGAGCCGACGGAGCGTAGCGTTCCTCGCACCCGACGCGGTCGGGCGTTTGGTTCGCGACGAGCGCGCGGCGGGCGTGCTTGTGCGTGCGCCCATGATCACCTCTATCAAAGGACATCGATCCCCGCCAGAGAGTGCCGACGGTGTGGACACGGTAGTCCCCGGTGCTCCACTGTGTCAACACACGCTACCCTCTCATTCGAAAGGGTCTGGTTCAGATGCCGGTCGAGGTGTTCATCCTGGTTTCCCGCGACAGTATTTCGCGGTAGCTCGGCACAAACGTCACCGCGAAGACCACCTCCGACCGGGTCGCGACCGGCGGACCGCCGTTGGCCAGCCGCGCCAGCACCGACACGAGTTCGAGAGCCAGCTTGCGCTGCAGCTTCGAGTCGAAGGCATCGGGCAGTCCGGGCCCACGGTCGGAGATCGAGAGTTCGACGGAGACGCCCTCGTTCGTGGCCCGCAGCCGGACGCCCGCGTCGCCGGGCCGGGCCAGTTGCCCGATTCCGGAGGTTCCAGGTTGCGGCGCCCGCCAGCCGAAGATCCAGGGGGGGGCGAGGATGGCGCTTGCGAAAACTGCGCGTCGCGCCAGATCCCGGGCCGCGGGCGGTACCGAGTCGAGCGCAGTGTCGAGGTCCGAGAATCCCTCAGGGGCGCCTTCTCCGTCCCGGATCCATATCAGGGAACCATCGGCCTCGAGCGCCCAACCGCCCAGGGCCGCGCGCGGCGGCGAGTTGCGGAGTTGAGCCGATTGTCGCAGAAAGACGGCGAGGTCGACCTGGCCGAAATCGCCGAAGCGACACAAGGAGCGATGCAACTGCGCCATCGACTGGAGACGGGTCTCCATTTCCGTCAGCAGCATCTCGGTCTCGTTACGCTCGAGACTGGGCGGATCGAGACGCAACAGGCCGGCGACGGCGAGCATGCTGCTCTTCATTCGACGTCTGCCTTCATCGAGCATGGATGTTGGCGCGCATCCTCCTGTCAGCGGGCGTGTGTGCCGGGCCGACGGAGCCGCGGGGGCCTCCCGGCGCGGCGGAAGACGGGGGGCACGGGGGGCGCGGGCGGGGCGGGTTTGGGCGGGGTGGTGGGTTGGTTGGGTGGACATCGAGAGGTTCCTCGCGCTTCTTGGTCAGTTCATCTGAAGGGTGGTGAGGGCGGCGCGGGTGTCGATGCGGGGCGTCACGCGGCCGTTGCGGTTATCGGTGATCGCGGCGCCGCTGGCGATGAGAGCGGCGTCGATTCGGCTGCCGGTTCCGGGCGATCCCTCGAGGAGGAGCGCCACCGAGCCGGAGACCACCGCCGCCGCCTGCGATGTCCCCGAGCGATTGGTCTTGCCGCCGCCAAGGTCTGTCGCGACGATGCCGGCGCCCGGCGCGAGGAGATCGAGCCGGGTGCTGCTGTTCGAGAAGCAAGCGACGCGGTCGGCCGCGGTCTTGAGGTCGGTGCAGCCGTTCGCGCTCAGCGACGCCTTCTCGGCGTGGACGGCGCCCACGGAGAGAAAGCCGGTCACACACGCCGGCGCCGTCATCCGGTCGGTTTGGCCTTCGTTTCCCGCGGCCGCCACGATCACCGCGCCGTTGCTGCGGACCTCAGCGCCCGCGTGCAGGAGAGCGGCGGTGATCGGCGAAGCGGCGTCGCACGATCCCGCGTAGGTCGCGGTGGTTCCGAGGCTCATGTTCACAACCTGAACCTCGGGATGCGACTTCGCGAGCCATCGAAGCGCCGCGATCATGGCCTGGGTCGAAGTCGAGCCGTCCGCCGCCGCGACCTTGATCGCGATGATCTTCACGTTGGGGGCGAGGCCCTCGGGCGCCGTCTTTCCGCGACCGGCGATGATGCCGGCGACGTGCGTCCCGTGGCCGTTGTCATCCCTCGCCGCGCCCGCGCCGAACTGCTGCGATGCGCCGTTGGGGCAGCCGCGGTTCGCGGTGAAGCAGGCTTCGTCGATCACCGCTCCCGCGAGGTCCGCGTGGGTCGCGTCGATGCCGGTGTCGATGATCGCGACGGTGACGCCTTGGCCGCTAAGACCCATCTTCTGGACTTCCACGGAGCGGGCCGCCGAGTTGACCTTGATGGACTGGATCCCCGCCGGCTGATCGAGGTTCATGGCGCTCTCGTGCGTCGTGCTTGCGATCAGGCTGAGGCTTAGAAGGGCGGCGGTCGTGGTTCTCATCTCGCTCTGAGTAAGAGCAAGTCGATGACCACTTATAAAGTATTGGTAATAAGTGCTTTAAGGCGATCGTTTAGAGGTAAACACTTCCGATAAAGGGAAATATTGCCGATGGAGATGTGTGATTCGAGGACTACAATGACGGTGTGAAAGGGGATCCAGCCTTGGCGGGTCGTGTCCTTGTCGTCGACGACGACGAGGCCCTGGCCGAGATGATTTCCGAGGCTCTGGGGCAGTCGGGCTACGAGGTGGAGATCGCGCGCAGCGTGGGGGCCGCGTCGGCGCTGTTCGATGGCCGGGATTTCGACGTGGCGCTTCTGGACATGCATCTGCCCGACGGGAGTGGCTCCGATGTCCTGCGCCGCCTGATCGACGAGGGTTCGCTCACCGAGGCGATCGTCCTTACGGGGAGCCGCGATATCGCGGGCGCGATCCAGGTCATGAAGCTCGGCGCATCCGACTATCTGGTGAAGCCGACTCCGATCTCGGAGTTGGAAGTCGCGGTCTCCCAGGCGATCGAACGAAGGCGTCTGCGCACCGAGAACCAGACGCTGCGCGTGCGGCTCGAGCGGCACGAGGCCCACGCCGCGATCGTCACCGAGGATCCGGCGTTTCGCGAGATCATCGCGAGCCTCGCGCAGGTCGGCCCGTCGGACCTGCCCGTCCTCGTTCAAGGCGAAAGCGGCACCGGCAAGGAACTGGTGGCGCGAGCCGTCCACGACTCGTCTTCACGAAAAAACGGGCCTTTTGTCGCGATCAATTGCTCGGCGGTTCCCGACAACCTGCTCGAGAGCGAACTCTTCGGTTATGAACGCGGCGCATTCACGGGCGCGGCCACGCGAAAACTCGGCCTCTTCGAGGTGGCGGATCGCGGCACGCTGTTCCTCGACGAACTCGGCGACGTCAGCGCCGCGGTGCAGGCAAAGCTCCTGCGCGTGCTCGAGACCAAGGAATTCTTCCGCCTCGGCGCAACGCGTCCTACCCGCTCGGACGTGCGCGTGGTGGCGGCGACCAACAAGGATCTGGCGGACCTGATGGCGAGCGGAGGATTCCGGGAGGATCTCTACTACCGCATCAACGGTGTGACGCTCCGCCTGCCCGCGCTGCGCGACCGCCCCGGCGATGTCTTGCCGCTGGCTCTTCATTTCATGCGGGTTCACGGCATCAAGCGCGGCCTCTCTCCGCGTGCCCTCGCCGCCCTCAAGTCCTACCGCTGGCCCGGCAACGTCCGTGAACTGCAGATGGTGATCCGGCGCGCGGGCGTTCTCGCCACCGTCCTCGAGCGGGGTGCCGTGGAGCAGGACCGCG
>CAZBTT010000256.1:0-7129 GCA_964494295.1 uncultured Acidobacteriota bacterium | reverse complement strand
GGTCGGGTTTTTCATCATTTTCTTTTGCACGAGGGGGATGGTCTGCCCGACGAACTTGTCGGGCAGTTTGGCCGGGGAGAGCAGGTCGAACTCGTAGTTCTGCTCGAGCACGTTGAAGGGCGCGCCCTCGATGGGGGCCACGCGGACGGTCGGCGCCTGGATCTGTTCAGCGACGTCCATGAAGCGGACCTCGTTGACCCCGGCGGCGAGATCGATGGTCCTTTCCTCGCGCACGAGCCCTCGGCCATCGTTGTAGACGGTGACGGCGACCGAGACGCGGTTTTCGCCCGACGAGGTGATCTGTCCGGCATAGGTGGCCTGCGAGAGGGCGAGGAGGACGGCGGTTGCTTTTCGAGTCATGGGTTTCCTTATCGGGATCAGGTCTTCGGCCTGAGGATTCAACGGCGAGACGCGCGACCCCGCCTGATTCTTGCAGATCGGGGTGGGCTCAGCGACCGCGGCGTGCCACGAGCCACTCGCGCAATTCGGGCTCCGGCCGCGGCGGGCTGATGTGGAATCCCTGCGCGAGATCGCAGCCCTTCGATCGAAGTCGTTCCAGAACCTCTTCGCTCTCCACCCCCTCCGCCACGATGGACCGGCCGAGTTCATGGCCAAGGTCGATGATCGACCGCACGATCGCGGCATCGTGGACGTTCCGGATCAGGCCCATGGTGAATGCGCGATCGATCTTGAGCTCGGTGAAGGGGAGGTGCTTGAGGTGCATGAGGGACGAATAGCCGGTGCCGAAATCGTCGACGGAGAGCCCGACCCCTCTTTCCCGCAGCGCGCCGCACACCTGGGCCGCGACCGTCGCGTCGCCAAGAACGCCGCTTTCGGTGACCTCCAGGGTGAGGGCCTCGGCGGGCAGGCCGTGCCGCGCCAGGATCAGAGTGACATCGGCGGGCAGCCGGGGATCGCGAAGATTGCGGGGGGCAAGGTTCACCGCGACGCCGGGCGTGAAGCCAGCCGCGCGCCAACCGGCGCAGTCGCGAACCGCGGCGTCGATCACGAGGCGGGTGATCCGGTCCATCAGCTCGGACGACTCGATCAGGGGCAGGAACTCTCCGGGCGCGAGCAGACTGCCGTCGTCGCGCCGCCAGCGCAAGAGCGCTTCAACCTTCACCACCGCGCCATCGTTGAGCGAGATCTCCGGCTGATAGTGCAGGACGAGGTGGCGCTCGTCGATTCCGGCGCGCAACTCCGCGAGGAGCTGCATCCGCGCGGGAGAATGCTGGTCCATGCCCTGGTTGTAGCTGCGGATGCCGGCATGTTCCGACTTGGCCGCGTACATCGCGACATCCGCGCGGCGCAGAAGCGTCGCGGGATCCGCGCCGTCTTCGGGGCACAAGACGATGCCGATGCTGACTCCGACCGCGAGCGGCTCGCCCTCCACCATGATGGCCTGGTCGAGGGAAAGGAGCAGGTTCGCGGCCACGCGTTCAGCGTCGCCGGCGCTGCTGATGCCGCGGATCAGCACCGCGAACTCGTCGCCGCCGAGGCGGGCGATGGTGTCGCTGTCGCGAAGCTGGGCGCGCAGGCGGATGCCGATCCTCGCGAGCAGCAGGTCGCCGATGTGGTGACCGAAGGTGTCATTGACCTCCTTGAAGCCGTCGAGGTCGAGCAGCAGCAGGGAGAACCGTTCCTGCTTGCGCTGCATGTTGAGGATCGCCTGCTCCAGCCGGTCGAGGAGAAGCACGCGATTGGGAAGACCGGTGAGGGAATCGTGGAGAGCCTGGTGGCGGAGCTGTTCGGTGGCGAGTTCGAGTTCGGCCGTGCGCTTCAAGACGCGCTGCTCGAGCCGCTCGTTGGCTTCGCGAAGTTCGGCCTCGAGCCTTTTGCGCTGGAAGAACTCGGGCACGACCGGGGCGGCGTGAGGAGCGGCGCTGCTGTCCGTCTTCCGCGGCGGGAACCTCGCCAGATGCCCTTCGATCCTCGAGGGCGGGGCCATGATGAAGCGGCAATGGTCGCCTCCCGAAGCGCAGCACTCGATCTCCACCGCCACGAGCCGCAGGCCGAAACTCTCTTCGCACCAGCCCGACGAGTAGCCGGCATTCATCACGCACACCGGCGCCTCGCTGCGTTTGTTCTTGGCGAGCCAGGAATGCGACTCGAAGGAGAAGGGATGGTCGTAGATGAGAAAGTAGTCTTCGTCGGGAGAGGGCCGCGACTCGGGAGAGATGTCGACAAAAGCCATGCCGGAGAAGGCGAAATGGATCGGCCCGGCCGAGAGGCGCTCGATGGGGTCGGTCACGCCCATCTTGGCCTGGAACGCCTGGGCGTCCGCGCGACCGAGGGCGTGAGCAAGGTCGAAGAGGAGGTTGTGGGCGACACTCCGGGCCTCGACCTCCCCCTGGTCCTGGTACAGCTTCATCACCAGCTCGATGAACTCCACCGAGAGCGAGGCGGCGCGGAGCAGAACGTAGCGCTCTCCCGCTATGGAGATGGTCGCGGTGTCGGGGTTTTCAACCCGGTCCGCGAAGTAGCGCCGGACGTAATCCTGCGCGCGCAGGAAGGGAGCCTCGAAGAGTGCCGGGACCCTGACCGTGGTGAGTCGTCCGTCGGTGCCGCTCATCCAATCTCCTGAACGGGATCAGTCTAGCCCCCCGCGAGGGCCGGACCCGGCGCCGTGAGAAAGTCGGAGCTCGATGACTCGAAGCAATGGCCTTCATGGGCTCGCGGCCTCGGTCGCCGGCCGACTCGCCCTGTTCGTCTGGCTGTGCGTCGGCAGCGACGTCTCCGCGCAGACGACGCCGCCCTGTCGACCCGGCGACAGCCTTCTCTCGCTCGGAAAGGCCGCGTTCTTCAAGTCCATCGAGCGGGGCGCCTTCGCGATCGGCGAGCGAACCCTCGACGATCTGCTCGACGGCCTCGGCGGCCCGGGAGCCGCTAGGTCCGCCGGACGGCCCAGACACGCCGGGGCTACCACCCCCGCCCAGGCCCGCGCCGCGGCTTTCCCGCCGGGGACGGACGAAACACTTGTCGCGACGCTGACCGCATACGTCGAGAATCCTTCCTCAGAAGCCGCGGACGCGGCGCTTCAGGTCTTTCTTGAAACCGCGACGAACATCCCGTTCGAGACCCCGCCCGAGAAAGCCGGCGAATCGGGCCGCATGGGCCTCGTTCTCGAAGACCGCCAGTTTCGCAACCGGAGTTCCGTGTTCGCGGTTCCCGACATGACCCAGGAAGGCAAGCGGATCGACCTCGAGGCATCCCTCTTCGGAGACGGACCCGATCTGGGGATGGGGACCACAAACGCGATCCTCCGCTCCGCGCCGTTCTTCAAAGCGCCGGTCATCGCCGACACCAGGAACGTCGACCGGAACAACCTCGGCATCGTGGTCAAGAAGGAGCTGGACCTGCGAGCGCTCTGGTTCGAGGACTATCGCGCCCACCTTGCGGCCGAAAGCCCGGGCACTTCACCGGCGCAGATCACCGAAGCGTTGAATGCGGGCTGGCCCACCCTCCAGAAGTTCTGGGCGTTCAAGAGAACCGAGATATTCATCACTCGCGCGCAAGCGATCTTCGGAGCCGAGTTGCGAGAAGTGAACGAGCGCGTCACGAAAGGGAACCTGCCGCTCCGCGGCTGCGAGCCGAAGAGGCCCTGAGCGGACCGCCCGATCGGCGCTAGGCCGCCTTCATACGCGCGCCCCCGGCTCGCCGAAGGGTCAGACCGAGCACGAGCAGAGAGCTCAGAGTCATCGCCGCGATCGTTCCCCAGCCAAGCCCCTGGCCGCGCATCACAATGATGGAGGTCATTGCCGACACCACGACGTAACCGGCAAGCAGGGTTCGAGTGGCGGTTCGCGAAGGCAGAGCCCTTCGGCGCAACGCGCGCGACACCCGCCTTTGAAGGTCCGGCGATGGGCGTGGAATGGGCGCCGCCATGGATCGTCGCAGCAGGGCGTCCATCTCGAGGTCGCGAGGCTCCGGATCAGACATGCGAGTACCCTCTGTCTTTCAACATCCCATCGAGAAGCTGGCGCGCACGGTGGAGGTACGACTTGACCGTGTTCTCCGGGACATCGAGCAGAGCCGCCACCTCTCCCACACTCGAGCCCAGCCAGTAATACAGATGGAGGGCCGACTGGTAGACCTCCGGCAGCCCCTGTATGCACTCCGAAAGGGCGCGGTCGCGCTGTGCTGTTTCAAGCACCGAGTGCGGGCCGGGCTCCGCGGTGGCGGTGGCGAAAAGGGCGCTCTCATCGAGGTGCGGCCGATGGTGCCGGGCGCGGGCCTTCACGTTCAGCGCCTGATTGAAGGTGATGCGGTAGATCCAGGAACTCACCTTCGCGTCGCCACGAAACGACTTCAGTGAGTTGTGAACCCTCACGAACACCTCCTGCGCCACGTCCTCGGCTTCGGCCTCGGATCCCCGCCCGAGAATGGAAAGGGCGAGCCGGAAGACCCGATCGATGTGGCCGCGGAAGAGCTCCGCGAAGGCCTCTTCATCGCCGGCCTGGGCGCGGGCCACGAGCCGGGAATCACTGTCCCCCTCATCAACCCCTGTCATCAGGCTTCAGAAAGTGGACAGCCAGCAGACCCACTCCCAGGAAGGCGAAGGGCAGGGGGGCTACCCAGAACGGATTTCGCACGGTCGAAAGCGTCAGGTAGAGCACGATCATGGTACCCACAGAAAGGGTCACCAGAACCGTGCCGAGAATCGGGAGAACGTAGTCCGGGTCGGAACCACGCGGATCCTGGCTGTGCTCGAGCGGGAGTTCGGGCAACGGAATTCCCTTCTCCATCGCCACCAGCCTCTCCTGATGAATGATCTCCAGCCGTCTGCGCTGGCTCTGGTGTTTCACGTACTGATATCCGACGAAGGCGGCGGTCAACGCCATCGCAACCATGCCATCGCCCACCGTATAGCTCATCGTTCCTGTCTCCTCGACCTATAAGACAAGGTCATCCGCGGTTCGGTTGCAGAATCGCGGGTGCGCCACCGGGGCGTGTTCAGGTCTGGTGCGGGTTCACTTCACGGCTTTGAACTCGATGGTCACCTCGGGATCCGACACGGTGATGCCCTTGATGCCCTTCACCATGGCGGGAGTCGGGGGACCACCGGAGGGAGCCGAGGCGAGCTTCTGGAGGGCGGCGGCGTCGAGGGCATCGAAGTCCATTTCCATGAGGGTGACCACGGAACCGGACGCGGGGGCGCCGCTTGCCTTCACGAGCGTGCCATTCACCTCCACCAGGGACTTGATCTTGAGGCCGGCCATCATCCCCTTGATCATGGCGACCTCCCGCTGGATGTCCTCGGGGGACTTGGGCGTCGAGGTCTCCTTCGCGGAATCCGCCCCCTCGGCCTTCCGTCCGATGATAGTGAGCACGGTGTTACCCGCCGCGTTCCTGGCGAGCCGGAACGTCATCGGCTCGTCCTTGCTCGAAGATCCTTCGTTTGGCGCAGGCATCCCGGACGCCTTGACCTTCGTGATGTCCTTGAAGGCGTAGGTGGTCACTTCGACGCCATCCTTGCCGGGTTCGGAGGAGATGAAGGTCACACCTGCGCCCATCGCCGCCGCCTTCTCCGCGAACTTGGCCGCCTTCTTCGCCTTCTTCTCGGCAGGCGAGGTCTGGTCCATGCCCTCGAGTCCCGCGAGCATGCCCTGGGCCTGTGCGCCGAGTTTGGTGGTGTCCACGATCAGGCCGCTGCCGTCCGCGTTCACCTTGAACGTCCGCTGACCCTGGAAACAAGCGGCCGAGACGAGAAGGGCCAGAAAAGCAATCGTGAGTCGTAACCGTCTCATTGAGATCTCCTTCAACACAGGCGCGAGCATTCCAGGCCGGCAGAATACCGGCGTTCGACTCTTACTTCACGTCCGCCCCGAGCCAGGCCAGCCGAAAGGCGAGTTGTGACTCGGAAGGCGTCCCTCCCGCATCTTCGAGCCGGACGACTTCGATGGCGGCGTCGGCCGCAAATCTCAATTGCGCGCTCCCCTCCTTGCCGCGCCGGACGAAACGCACCGTGACCTCGTCTCCCGGCTGGTGGCGGTCTGCGGCTTTCCTGACGTCGTCCTCGGCGTCGATCGTGAACCGCCCGATGGTTCGTATCTCGTCTCCGCGGTCCAGGCCGGCTTGATAGAGAGGTTCTCCAATCAGCGGCGCGCCACTGAGTGTGACGCTCCGGCCGTCGCGCGCCCAGCCGACGCTGCCTAACCATGCCTTGCCCGCGCTCTTTGGCCGCACCTTGAGCCCGGCCTGCTCGAGCAGGGGCGCGTAGTCTGGAAGTTCGCTCCCTTCGATCGACCGGGCGAAGAAATCCGCGGCAAACTTCGCATCCTTCGTGACCGCGGCCAGGCCCCGCACGAGATCCTCGGTCGTGTAGGGCTTCTCCGTCTTCCCGTGGGTGGTCCACATCTGACGCATGAAGTCGTCCAGGGTCACGCGCTCGAACTTCTGGCGCAGAGTCAGGTCGAGGGCGAGACCAAGGGCCGCGCCATAGGGGTAGTAGGACACGAATGTGTTTCCGAAGTTCGTGGGGTCGATGGCGGTCGCGGCGTCGACGAAGGGCGCGCGCAGGCTCATCTCCTGCGGAGACGCGAAACGCCGCCCCGGGCTCCTGACCACGGAGTTCAGGAGGTCGCCCATGGACTTGAGGTGCTCCTTCACCTTTGACTCCCCGGCCCGGCGGATCATCAGGGGGCCGTAGTAGGAGGTGAAGCCTTCAGCGAGCCAGAGATTGGGCGAAGGGTTCGCACGCGTGTAGTCGAACGGCTCGAGTTCCCTCGGTCGCAGGCGTTCGACATTCCACGAGTGGAAGAACTCATGGCTGAGCGTGCCGAGCTGGCTGAAGTTCGCCTCGTAGAGTCCGCTGCGCCCGCTGATGATCGTCGAGTTGCGATGCTCCATGCCGTCGCCGTTCACATGCGGCAGGTAGTCGGCGATGAAGGTGTAGACGCCGAAGTCGAATTTCGGGGCCTCCCCAAACACCTTGACCTGCTCGGCCACCACCTTCTTCGCCTTTGCCGCGAAGACATCCATATCCTCCTCGATGCCGTCGTGGTGCGCGGCGATGCGGAGCGTCTGATCACCAAGGCGCCACTCGCGCCGGGCGGAACCGCTGACGTCGGTCGGGCTGCCCATGCACTACTGGCGGGTCGTCGCGGGGAAGCTGATCGGCCCGCCGGCG
>CAZBTT010000255.1:1688-7130 GCA_964494295.1 uncultured Acidobacteriota bacterium | reverse complement strand
GCGAAGCGCTGCACCTCGGCGCGGTGGGCTTCGCCTCTCACCAGGCTGACTTCTCTCTCCGCGTGGCCCTGCCGCTGGGCATCAGCTTCTACACGTTCCAGTCGATGTCCTACAGCATCGACATCTATCGCGGCCACGCCCGACCGCTTTCGAGCGTCATCGACTTCGCCCTCTTCGTCTCTCTCTTCCCTCAGCTCGTGGCGGGGCCGATCATCCGCTACTCCGAACTCGCGGATCAGTTGAGAGAACGCGCGCACACCTTCGAGAAGTTCTCTCGCGGCGTCGCCTTCTTCAGCCTCGGCATGGCGAAGAAGATACTGCTCGCCAATCCCTGCGGTTTCGCGGCCGACGCGGCGTTTGGCGCGGCGTCGCTGCAGGTCCTCGATGCGTGGACGGGAGTGCTCGCCTACGCGTTCCAGATCTACTTCGACTTCAGCGGCTACTCCGACATGGCGATCGGCCTCGGCCTGATGTTCGGCTTCGTCTTTCCGAAGAACTTCAACTCGCCCTACCTCGCCGATTCGATCACCGATTTCTGGCGTCGCTGGCACATCTCGCTTTCCACGTGGCTGCGCGACTATCTCTATCTGCCGCTCGGGGGCAACCGCAAGGGACCGGGGCGCACGTACGTCAATCTCGCCATCGTCATGCTCCTCGGCGGCCTCTGGCACGGCGCGGCCTGGAATTTCGTGGTGTGGGGAGGGATTCACGGGGTGTGGCTCGCGGCCGAGCGCGCGATGGGGAAGCGAAGCCTCTACGGCGCGATGCCCCGACCGCTGCGCGTGGCCATCACATTCTTCGGCGTCCTGATCACATGGGTGTTCTTCCGCGCCTCTGATCTTCCCGGCGCGGGCCGCTACCTCGCCGCCATGTTCGGTTTCGCGGATGCGACACCGGCCGCTGCGCTCATCGGTGCGATCCTGTACACGCCGTACTCGATCGCGAGCCTTGCCATCGCAGCCGTGGTGGTCTGGGCCGCGCCCCAAACCTGGGACTGGACGCGACGACTGACCGCGCCCACAGCGGCGCTCTCGCTCGCGTGCCTGGTCCTCGCACTGATCGCGATGGGAAGCCAGGGCTTCAATCCGTTCATCTACTTCAACTTCTAGAGCGCCATGGAAAACCTCGAACACGAAAGCCGGGAAGCGCAGGCCGCGCGGGAGGTCGGACACACCGACCTGAGCCGCCGTGTCGCGACCGTGTTCTCGGGCGTCTTCCTGCTCCTGATTCTCGCTGTGCCCGCGATCGAGATCGTTCTCGATGCGCGAAAGCCGGGATCGCACTGGTCCGAGCTAACCGCGGCGCCCAACCGCGCGGTCCAGGCCGCGCGAAGCTCAGGGCTTCTCGCCGCGAACCGAGGGCTTCTCGGCTCGATGAACGCGTTCGAGGATGCGCTCAACGAACGCTCCTACGTGGCCGCGCGCGCCTTGTCGATGTTCCAGTGGGTCATGACCCGTCACCTCAAAGCTGGGAACGAGCAGGTGGTTCTCGGCCGGCGTGGCTGGCTCTACTTCCGGCCCGCACTCGATCACGTCACGGGCCCTGGTTTCCTCGATGCGAATGTGCTCGCCCGAAGAGAGGCCTCCGAAAAGGCCGGCGAACGCGCGGTAAGTCCGGACCCCATTCCGGCCCTCGCGGACTTCGCCACGCAACTCGCCGACCGCGGAATCGCGCTCGTCGTTGTGCCCCTTCCGGTGAAAGCCGCGATTCATCCTGAAAATCTGGCCCGCGAGATGCTCGAAGACCTTCCGCTCGAGAACCCGTCCTTCGAAGTGTTCATGAGTCGCCTCGCCGAGCTGGACATTCCGGCCTATTCGCCGGCGGGACGTCTGGCCGACGCGCGGCGCGCGAAGGCCGGCACCCAGTGGCCCCAGTTCCTCCGCACCGACTCTCATTGGACGCCGCAGGCGATGGAGACCACGGCCGCCGGGGTCGCGGAGTTCGTGACTCGCCACGTGACCTTGCCCCAGCCGCGATCGGTGAATCTCGTGCGGCACGAGGCCTGGGTCGAGGGCCGCGGCGACCTCGCGGCGCTGCTGCGTCTGCCCGCGATGCGTCCGGTGTTTCCTCCGGAACGGGTGCCAACCCAGCGCGTTACGCAGACCTCGGGCGAACCGTGGGCCCCGGATTCCGCCGCCGATGTTCTGGTGCTCGGCGACAGTTTCACCAACATCTATTCGCAGGGAGAACTCGGCTGGGGCGAGGGTGCCGGCTTCGCCGAGCAGTTGAGCTTCTTTCTTCGGCGTCCGGTCGACCGGCTCGCCGTGAACGCAGGTGGACCGGCGGCGGCGCGCGAGCGTCTCGCTTCCGCGATTGCTTCGGGTCAAGACCTTCTCGCCGGGAAACGCCTCGTCATCTATGCGTTCTCTTCGCGGGAGCTTTCGTCAGGTGACTGGCGGCTCGTGGACATCCCTTCCGGCACTTCTGTCGCTCGACCCGCTCAAACAGCGCTGGCGCGGGCGAAGGCCGAGCCTCCACCCGCGCGCGGTCTGGTCGTCTGGGAGTCGAACCGCGGCGGTGACTGGCGCATCTGGACGCGCCGTCTCGAGAATCCGGCGACGCGGAGGCTTTCGCCCGACGAACCCGGCCGGCAACACTGCTGCGCTCATCTCAGCCCCGATGGCGCGCGGCTCGTGTACCTAAGCCGCGACGTGGCGAACAACCAGTATCCCGAACTCGAAGTCGCGGGAGAGATGCGCCTCGTCAATCTCAACAACGGGAAGACTCGAACCCTCGTTCCCGATGCCCGGCCCTATGGCTGGGGAAACCGGGCCGCGGTCTGGAGGAGTAACTCCGAGGTGATCTACATCGACGGGCAAGGCCGCACACAGCTCCTCAACGTCGATTCGGGGAAGTCGTCGATCTTGAGCGGCGAGCCGCAGGGCATGCTCGCGTGGCTCTTCGATGCGACGCTGCGGTCGGCGGTTCGCGGTTCGCCGGCTTTCTCGCCTTTTGACTCGGGATCGGGACGCATCGATGAGAAGCCCCGCCTGCGCGGATGCGAGCCCTATTTCTCGCATGACGGTCGTTTCGGTTTCTGGGTGGAGGGCGCCGGCGGTCCCATCCGCGCCATCGATCTTTCGAGTCGCGCGGTCACCACGGTGCTGGAGCACAAGGACCCACGGATCCCCGGGTCCCAGCGCTACGTCTATTTCCCCATGCTCTCGCGCGACGGCCGGATGTTCGCCTTCGGGGCATCGAACGGCGATCACGACCACTTCACTTCGAACTACGACATCTTCGTGGCGCCGATCGACGGTTCCCTTCAGCTCACCGGCCAGCCCATTCGAATGACGTCGCATCCCGCGAGCGATCGGTATCCCGATGTCCATGTCGAGCAGCTGGAACTCGGCCGATGGAAGGGCCAATCGGAACCGACGGCCAAACCTCAGCCGACACCGTCGCCGGTTGCTGGTCCGTTCACGGTTCGCGCCGCGCTTCAGACCTGTTCACGTCCGCCTTCGCTGCGTGAGATCTCGCCCTATCGCGACGCCCTCGTCGTCTGCGAGTGGCGTGTGCTCGAGGTTCTCTCGGGCTCCGCCCCTGGGGACCGGATCCGGGTCGCCCATTGGGCGCTGCGGGATGGAGCATCGCAGGCCATCACGTTCGCGTCATCCGGCCTCACCAAGGACCTGCGGCTCGAGGGCGTCCAAGGCAATCGTCAGTTCGAGGGCTACCCTGCGTTCGATACCTTGAATCCGGCTCCGGGCATCCCACTTCTCTTTGCCCGCGAGCCGTAAAGGGTTCGAAAGTAAGGGGCTGTGCGGCCCGATGCGTTACGATCCATCCGGTGAAGCTTCACAGGAACCTTGTATTCGCGCTGTCCGCCAACCTTTTCGGCGTCGCTTGCGGAGGGTCCGGCCTGACCTCGCCGTCGACCCCGACGGGCACGGCCACGCCAACGCCAGCGCCGGTCGTCGCGCGACCGAACATCATCCTGGTCCTTCTCGACGACGGCGAAGACGCCATGATTTCGAGCATGCCGAGGATCCGCGCGAACTTCATCGAGCGTGGACTGCGTTTCACCAACGCCTTTTCGAACACTCCCCTGTGCGGGCCTTCGCGGGCCAACATTCTTGCCGGCCAGTTCAGCCACAACACCCGCGTCACTCAGAACTCGGGCGGCGAGGCGGGGTATCTCGCCTGGGCGGATAACGGTTACAACGCCAACAACATCGGCCCGTGGCTCAAGGCCGCCGGGTACCGGACCGGCATCTTCGGAAAGTACCAGAACGACTATCCCACGCGATCGGATCCCAAGGACTTCGTGGAGAACTTCGTCCCGCCGGGCTGGGACGACTGGCGCGTGGTCATGTCCGACCGCGAGGCGAGCAACGATTCCTACACCCTCAATGAGAACGGCGCGCTCAATCGCTACACCTCGCCAAGCGGCTATCAGGCGGACGTCCTCTCCTCGCGACTGGACTCGTTTCTCCGCGCCGCGGAGGCCAACGATTCCCAGCCCTTCTTCGCGTTCCTGAGCCTCGGGGCACCGCACACCCCCACGGCTCCCGCCGCGCGTCATCTCTCGGCCTATGCGGGCGCCACCGCGCCGCGCGGGCCTTCGTTCAACGAGGCGGACATGTCGGACAAGCCGCGGTGGCTTCAGGATCAATCACCGCTCATCGACGCCGAGACCATCCGGGGCATCGACGAGGACTACCGCGGCTCGCTGCAGGCCATGCTCGCGGTGGAGGAGGCGATGGACGCGCTTTTAACCACTCTCGACCAGCTCGGTGAAACCCCCAACACCTACATCTTCTTCACGTCGGACAATGGCCTGCATCGCGGCGAACACCGTCTGCGCGGCGGCAAGAACACACCGTATGAGGAGTCGATCAAGATGCCGTTCTACGTGCGCGGTCCCGGCGTACCCAGCGGCCGCACGGTCGAGCACCTTGCCGGCCTCGTCGACCTCGCGCCCACTTTCCTCGGCCTCGCGGGCACGCCGATACCGGCTTCGGTCGATGGCATGTCCCTGACCCCGCTTCTCACCGCGACGCCGCCCGCCATCACGGCGTGGCGTCAGGAGATGCTGATCGAGCACCCGGCCGGCGCGGGCCTGCCCGTTCGCATTCCGGCCTACTACGCGGTTCGCACCCAGACCGAGCTGTACGTCGAATACGACAACTTCGAGAACGAGTACTACGATCTGCGAACGGACCCCGCGCAACTCAACAATCTCTCGCGCTCGGCGCCCTCGTCGACCCTGGCGCGTTTAGCCGCCCGCGTCGCGGCTCTCAAAGGTTGTCGCGGCGCGAGCTGCAGGCCGTAGCAGTCGACTACGGGGTCGAGAGGATTTTCGAGTACGCCTTGGTGATGGCGCTGAACCACGTCTGGGCCATGATGTCGTAGCCCACTGCGGTGGGGTGGACATGATCCACGAAAAGCGTGGGCAGCGCCCGGCCTGACTTCAAGAAGGCGTCGTTGAGGTCGACGAGA
>CAZBTT010000255.1:0-1588 GCA_964494295.1 uncultured Acidobacteriota bacterium | reverse complement strand
AAGCGTGGGCAGCGCCCGGCCTGACTTCAAGAAGGCGTCGTTGAGGTCGACGAGAACCGCGCCCTCCTGATCCGCGATCTGTTTGATGCCGGCGTTCTGCAAAGCCACCCATTCGTTGCGCGATTCAGGGGTCCGGTTGTCGTAGCCGGTGTTGCTCGGAATGATGGTGGCGAGGAAGGCGTGGCTGCCGGACTGGTTGATGTCCCGGACGATCGATCGGAGGTTTCCGAGGGTGACCTCGCACGCCGCGATGGCGCGGCAGCGAAGATCGTTCCAGTCGTTCGTTCCGTAGTGGATCAGCACGAACGAGGGCTGAATGTTGCCGAGGTCACGACCGATGACTTCGACCCCATCGCCGGTATAGGTGGCGTCCCGACCCCGATCGGCAATCTCGGCTGACCCGAAATGCGAGCGCAGCAGGCCCTCGAGAGTGCGGCGGTAGCCGTTCCCGTCGCCGACTTCGGGTTCGCCCTTCGTGATGCTGTCGCCGAACGCCATGTAGACGTTGGCCCGGTTCGAGCCGCGAGGAAGCGTGATCGGCACCATGATCTGGCCGGTGGCGGGAGACGTGATCTGGATGCCTGCGGCCGGCGGGCGATAGAAAGGAGGCAGGCTCGCCGCGGTCACGGTGAGGGTCTGGCTCCCCGCGGGGACTTGGAGAATGGCCTCGCCGGTAAGGACCGCAGTGGTTCCACGTGCAGAGCCCGCCACGAGTTCCACGCCCGGAATCCTCGTGCCCTCGTTGGACTCGGGCGTGCCGTTCTGGTTCTCATCGAAGAAGGCGATGAAGGTCACGGGATTCGTGACCACCTGGGGCGTGGGGGTGGGTGTGCCGCTAGGACCCACGCCGGACCCGCCGCATGCCGTGAGGAGGGCGCCGAGGATGACCCCGGAGCAGGTGCGAAGAAGACGTCGTCTCATAAAAGCAGCCGCGGATTCTAGCCCCACCAACGGCCAACCGGTGGGTGCGCGCGTCCCAGTTTCTGAAGCACCGGTCCGGCGTCTCAGGGGTGCTTGACTGGAAATGTCAAAAGTGTTCCGTCTCTGGACCCCCTTTGGGCTAGAGTACGGTTTCCCCAAACCGACGGAAACTGAGCAGAAGAATCATCATGGCGTTGCATCCAACGACAACCGGGACACCGCGACCGACGACCACCGGGTCGATCAAGCGACCGAACCGCCGGATCACCGCCCGCATCGCGTGCCGCCTGAGTGTGTCGTACGCGGCGAAACCGGGCGATTGGCGACCTGCGACCGCCATGGATCTTTCGCGCCTCGGCTGCCGCCTGCGCACCGGCGAGGATCTTCCGCGGGACAAGAAGGTGTCGGTTCGGGTGGAATTCCGGATGGCCGACGAGCCGGTTCTCACCGTCGACGGCATCGGCACGGTGATGTGGTCGCGCCTCGAAGGCCTGTCTTATCAGACGGGCATCCAGTTCGACTCCGAACCCGAGGGTCTTTCAGACCTCCTCGGCATCGCGCGCTAGAACCAAGCCGCGCTCGGTGGGTAGCTGCGGACGATGGGCCTTGGGCTCGCCCTCACATTCGCGGACCGCATGTCGTTTGTCTATGCGATGGTGCGAAGCTG
>CAZBTT010000254.1:0-7142 GCA_964494295.1 uncultured Acidobacteriota bacterium | reverse complement strand
TCTCCAGGGCAAGGGTGTCGTGAACTCGATCTCTCTCAAGGAGGGCGAGGAGAGCTTCAAGAAGCAGGCGAGGCTCGTCCGCCGGTATGGCGCGGCGGTGATCGTCATGGCTTTTGACGAGCAGGGCCAGGCCGACAACACCGAGCGCCGGGTGGCGATCGCCGAGCGCGCTTACCGCATCCTGACTGAGGAGATCGGTTTCCCGCCCGAGGACATCATCTTCGACCCCAACGTTCTCACCGTGGGCACGGGCATCGAAGAACACGCGAACTACGTGGTTTCATTCATCGAGTCGACGCGCCTGATCAAGGAGCGCTGCCCTCACGCCAAGGTGAGCGGAGGCATCAGCAATGTGTCGTTCGCGTTCCGCGGTCAGAACGCGGTGCGCGAAGCGATGCACACCGCTTTCCTCTATCACGCGGTGAAAGCCGGCCTCGACATGGGCATCGTCAACGCCGGTCAGCTCGGCGTGTATGAGGAGATCGACCGCGAACTGCGCGATCTCGTCGAGGATGTCCTTTTGAACCGCCGGCCGGATGCCACCGAGCGTCTCTTGAACTTCGCGTCGTCGATGAGTGTTGGCGGTGAGGCCAGGAAAGTGGCGGCGGAAACCTGGCGGAGTCTGCCCCTCGAGGGTCGGCTCCAACATGCTCTGGTGGCCGGGAATGCCGACCACATCGAGACCGACGTCGCCGAGGCACTTCAAAAGTACGGCAAACCTCTGCGGGTGATCGAAGGTCCGTTGATGGATGCGATGAGCGTCGTTGGGGATCTCTTCGGCTCAGGCCGGATGTTCCTGCCCCAGGTGGTGAAGAGTGCCCGAGTCATGAAGAAGGCGGTGGCCTGGCTCCAGCCCTACCTCGAGGCCGAGAAGGCCACGAGTTCGGCCGCCGGGAAGGTTCTGCTCGCGACCGTGAAGGGCGATGTGCATGACATCGGAAAGAACATCGTGGGCGTCGTCCTCGCCTGCAACGGATACGAGATCATCGACCTCGGCGTGATGGTCCAGTGCGACGAGATCCTGCGAGTCGCGAGGGAAAAGAACGTGGACGTCATCGGCCTTTCCGGCCTCATCACGCCCTCGCTCGACGAGATGGTGCACGTGGCTTCCGAGATGAAACGGCTCAAGTTCACGATTCCTCTCCTCATCGGTGGGGCGACCACGTCGCGGGCCCATACCGCGGTCAAGGTCGCTCCCGCCTTTGACCAGCCGGTGGTCCACGTGCTCGACGCCTCCCGCGCGGTGGGCGTGCTCACGAACCTCAAGTCGGAGGCGCGACAGATATTCGTGGATGAGAACCTGCGCGACCAGGAGCGGCTCCGCGCCGATTATGCGAAGAAGATCTCGCAGCGGGTACTGGTTCCTCTTTCGGAAGCGCGGGCGAAGAAGCTCGGGACCGACTGGAAGAGCTACGTGCCGCCGGTCCCCGCGTTTCTGGGCGTGAAGCACCTGGACGTGCCGGTCGCCGAACTGACGCCGCTCATCGACTGGTCACCCTTCTTCGCGGCGTGGGAACTGGTGGGCACCTACCCGAAGATTTTCGAGCACCCGAAGTGGGGGGATCGCGCGAAGGAGGTCTTCGCGGACGGTCAGGCCATGCTGGCGGAGATGTCGCGACCGGGCGCCCTGCGCGTGCAGACGAGCCTGGGCCTGTTCAAGGCGGCGTCCAATCATCATGACGATATCGAGGTCAATACGGACAGCGGGCGAGTTGAACTCCACACCCTGCGCCAGCAGGTGAAGAAGCAGACGGACGAGCCTTACGTGGCGCTCGCCGATCTCATCGCTCCCATCGACACCGGCGTGCCCGACACGATCGGCGCCTTCGCGGTGGCGGTGACCGGCGGTCTCGATGAGATGGTCGCCCGGTTCGAGAAGGACCATGACGACTATCGGTCCATCCTCGCGAAGACCCTGGCCGACCGCCTTGCGGAGGCCGCGGCGGAATGGGTCCATCGTGAGGCCCGTCGGGCGTGGGGAATCGACACCGATCTCGCCATCGAGGACCTCGTCCGCGAGAAATATCGCGGGATCCGGCCGGCCCCCGGCTATCCCGCCCAGCCGGATCACTCGGAGAAGGCGATTTTGCTCGATTTGCTAGGGGGAACCCCGAAAACCGGCATCACCCTGACGTCGAGCTACGCGATGTCGCCCGGGAGCGCGGTCTCCGGCCTGATCTTCTCGCACTCGGCCTCGCGGTACTTCACGGTGGGGCCGATCGGGGATGACCAGGCGGACGACTACGCCCGGAGGAAGGGCGTTCTGGTGAAGGATCTGGCCAGGCTTCTCGGGTCGGCGCTCGCGTGACCGTCGCGTGACGATTCCGGGACGATCCTGCGACCGGGGTTTCCCTCGGACCGGCCTCGCGCCGCTGGCTTTGAACGACGGCGAGCCAACAAACAGGCCTTGAAAGTCTGGCGCTCAAGAAACTATATAAGACCTTTCCTTCCCCGAAAAAATTCTCGGGATTTCTTCGCCGCGTACAGCGCGGGCGTCATGCGGGTGGGGCGTCGTGAGTGCCTAAAAAGCCCAGTGAGAGAAGGGTTGACAGCATTTCCGGGCGCTCACTAGGCTTCGCGTCCCTCAAAGCCTCATCCACCGACGGCGTTGAGCAAAACCAGCAATAAATGTTCGATCTCACATTCAGTCTTCTAGAGGGCGGCCTTCCCCAGCAGGGGAGACTGGTCGTCCTCTTCCGCTTCACGACCCCCGCGCGGATCGTGCGGTCGGGCATGCTGAACTACGACTGCGCCGAGGGCCGCTTCGTGGGTCCCCAGCGGAATCCCCAGCTCATGGACGCGGCTAAAGACTTCATCCGCACCGTTGAATCGGGTAGCTCGCTCCCCCAGGAGAAGACCGCCTGATCCCTGGCCCGCGTTGCGGGAATCGATACGGGGCTGCGTGATAAACTCCGCCTCCGCTCTCCGGGAACGGCTCCTTTTGTGCCGCCCTTCTTTCGCGGTTTTCCATTACGAGGTGTTGGGTTAGATGTCTTCAGGCAAAGGCAGGACGATTGCCCCGGCCACGGGCAAGTTGGGGATTCTCCTCCCGGGTATGGGAGCCGTGGCGACGACGTTCATCGCCGGCGTGGAGGCCATTCGGAGCGGCCTCGTGAAGCCCGTGGGCAGCGTCACCCAGACCGGAACCATTCGCCTCGGCAAGCGCACCGACAAGCGCACGCCCCTGGTGCGGGACTTCGTTCCGCTCGCCGAGCTTGCCGACATCGAGTTCGCGGGCTGGGACTGTTTTCCTGACAACGCGTACGTCGCGGCGAAGAAGGCGGGTGTGCTGCATTACGAGCACCTGACCGCGCTCAAGCCCTTTCTCGAGACGGTGGCGCCCTGGCCCGCGGTGTTCGATCAGAACTACGTCAAGAAGTTGCAGGCGACTCACGTCAAGACCGGCAAAACCAAGATGGATCTCGCCGAACAGGTGATGGCGGACATCGAGGGCTTCCGGAAGTCGAAGAACCTCTCGCGCCTTGTCATGGTGTGGTGCGGTTCCACCGAGGTCTACAAGAAGGAGACCGAGGTCCACTCGACCATCGAGAAGTTCGAGCAGGGTCTGCGCGACTCCGACCCCGATATCGCCCCGTCGATGGTCTACGCGTACGCCGCGATCAAGATGGGCATCCCTTACGCGAATGGCGCGCCGAACCTTTCGGCGGATTTTCCGGCGCTCATCGACCTCGCGAAGAAGACCGGCACGCCCATCGGCGGCAAGGACTTCAAAACCGGCCAGACCCTGATGAAGACGATCCTCGCGCCCGGACTCAAGGCGCGCCTGCTCGGCATGGACGGCTGGTTCTCGACGAACATCCTCGGCAACCGCGACGGCGAGGTGCTCGAGGATCCGGAGTCTTTCAAGACGAAGGAAGTGAGCAAGCTGAGCGTGCTCGAGGAGATCCTTCAGCCGCACCTTTATCCCGATCTCTACGGGAAGATCCACCATGTGGTCCGGATCAACTACTACCCGCCGCGCGGCGACAACAAGGAAGGCTGGGACAACATCGACATCTTCGGCTGGCTCGGCTACCCGATGCAGATCAAGGTCGACTTCCTCTGCCGCGATTCGATCCTCGCCGCTCCGCTCGTCCTCGACCTCGCGCTCTTCTTCGACCTCGCGAAGCGGGCCGAGATGAGCGGCATCCAGGAATGGCTCTCGTTCTACTTCAAGAGCCCGCAGACCGCCCCCGGCCTGTACCCCGAGCACGACCTCTTCATCCAGCTGATGAAGCTCAAGAACACCCTTCGCCACCTTCGCGGCGAGGACCTCATCACGCACCTCGGACTCGAGTACTACGACTGAGGCGTGGCCCCCCGACCAGGGGGCAAGGTCTTCGCCGACAAGCTAAATCAGGAGATCAGAACATGTCAGCACTGGGCGTCGGCGTGGTCTTGAAGCAGATCGTGGCGGTGTCGGTCACCTGGGACAAGTGCCGGGTGCTGCACTCGGATGCCGTCGGCATCGCGTTCGAGGTGGAACGCACCATCGCCGAAAGCGGCTCGATCGAAACCGCGGTGTCTCAGGTGTTCGTGCCCTGGACGAGCGTCAAGCACATCATCGTGATGGAGCAGACGCTCTGAGCTTCCGCCCCCGCTCCTCAAGAAGGAGGGCGGTAACGGTCTTGGCGTCGTCGATCCTGCCCGAGCGAAGAGCGGCGAGCGCTTTTGCGAGGGGCAGGGTGAGGATCTCGATGCGTTCGTCCGCGTCGGGCTCCGCGACGCTGCGGAAGAGACCGCTCGCCCTGTAGATCGTGACGGTTTCGTCGCAGAACCCGGGACTCGGGATGATCTTCACAAGGCGTTTCCACTTCCGCGCGCCGAGCCCGACCTCCTCGCTCAACTCCCGCTTCGCGGCCTGAAGCGGCGTTTCGCCACGGTCGATGCGGCCGGCGGGGAGCTCGACCAGCTTCTTGCCGAACGCACAGCGATACTGACGGATCAGGATCACCTCATCATTCGCATCGACGGGAAGCACCGCGACGGATCCCGAATGACGGATGACGTCGCGACGCGCGATCACTCCGCCCGGTTCCTTGAGGACGCCGCTCTCGACGGAGAAAACCGGGCCTCGGTAAACCGTCTTCATCGGCGTTCTCCTGGTGAGGTCGGGGACGGAGCATTCCGCAGAGCTTCGCGAAGGGCCGCAAGATCCTCGGGCCA
Source organism: uncultured Acidobacteriota bacterium (assembly GCA_964494295.1). GTDB lineage: Bacteria > Acidobacteriota > Vicinamibacteria > Fen-336 > JAGNNV01 > JAGNNV01. The sequence goes on along the minus strand of CAZBTT010000254.1, from coordinate 1,976 downwards.
GGGTTCCTCGAAACGCATCGCGTCTCCGGTGACCGGGTGTGTGAATCCGAGGACCTCGGCGTGGAGGGCGGGCCTTGGGAAGCGGGTGAGAAGGTCTCTCACTCCAACAGCGGAGCGCTCGGCGATCGCCGAGGCGCCGTAAGTACGATCCCCAACCAGCGGGCACTTGAGTGCGGCCAGGTGAACCCGGATCTGGTGGGTGCGCCCCGTGTGGAGGGTCAGGCGGAGCACGCTCGCCGCGGGGAGAACCTCGGTGACCTCGTAGTCGGTGTGGGCGGCCCGCCCGTCCGCCACGACCGCCATCCTCTGGCGGTGCAGCGGATCGCGGCCGATGGACAGTTTGATCGAGCCCCGCGCCGGCCGCGGTGTGCCGAGGCAGATCGCCGAGTAGATCTTCGTGACCATCCGGCTCTTGAATTGGGCCGAGAGGGCGCGATGGGCCTGGTCGTTCTTGGCTACCACCAGGAGCCCCGAGGTTCCCTTGTCGAGGCGGTGGACGATACCGGGCCTCATCACCCCGCCGATCTGCGAAAGGGCTCCGCAGTGAGCGAGCAGCGCCGCGGCGAGGGTTCCCGTGGCGGTTCCAGCACCAGGATGGACGACGACGCCTGCGGACTTCGCCACGACAAGGAGAGACTCGTCCTCGAAGAGGATCTTCAAGTTGCCGGGCTCGGGAGCGAGTGACGAGGGAACCGCCAAAGGGATCGACACCTGGAGCCGATCTCCGAGGCGAAGCCTCGTGGAGGACTTCGGAGGAACTCCGTTGAGAAGGACTGAGCCCGCGTCGATCAACGCGGCGAGACGCGACCTCGACAGGTCGGGAAGTCGCTCGGCCAGCGCCTTGTCCACACGGTGGCCCACAAGAGTCTCCTCCACGTCGAGGAGCCGCTTCTCCCCGGGGAGTTCAGACGGTTTCGGGCTTGCGCTTGGCAATGAGGGGCAGGGCGGCGAGGGTCAGGAACACCACGAGGAGGGCGATGAATTGAGAGGTGCTCAAAACGCCCCCGAAGACGGTTCCGCGCGCCACATCGCCGCGGAAGAACTCGAGCCCGAAGCGCAGGATGGCGTAGAGGATCAGATACAGGGCGGCGACCTGGCCGGGGAACTTCCGCTTCTTGAGCACCGCGAGCAGGATCGCAAGCAGGATGGCGGTGCCGAGGGACTCGTAGAGCTGAGAGGGGTGCAGGGGCACGCCCAGGGGCACACCGACAAGCGCGTGCGCGTCCTCGTTATGGAAGATCACGGACCAGGGCGCGGTCGAGGGAGATCCGAAGCAGCACCCGGCGGCGAAACAGCCGAGACGGCCGATCGCCTGCCCAAGAGCGACCGCAGGCGCCATTACGTCGAGGGTGGGCAGAAGAGGGAGGCCGTGCTTCTTGATGTACCACCAGGCGACCGGCAGGGCGCCCAGGAGCCCACCGTAGAAGACGCCGCCGCTCTGGAGAACATCCAGAAGCGCGCGCGGGCTCAGGCGATATTGATCGAAGTCGATGATGACCAGCAGGAGCTTGGCGCCGACGAGTCCCGCGATGATCGACGCGATGCCGAGGTCCTGCACCTTCTGCCCATCGAGACCTTCGCGGCGGGCGAGCCGGCCGGCCAGCCATAAGGCGGCCAGGAGGGCCGCGACCAGCAGAACGCCGTACATGTGGAGCGAGAAAGGCCCGAGGGTCCGGCCGAAGAGGTCGAACGAGGGGATGGTGAAGAGTTTCGGGAACATGGGGAGGCTGGACCTTAAGAGATGGAGGGAGACGGGGGCGCCTTGGGCGCCGTCTGGGGCTCGCGGTCGCGCGGCCGGAAAGAGTCGATGATCAGGAGAACGAGGCCGATGCTGATCGCGGAATCCGCCAGGTTGTAGTTCGGCCAGACGTGGGTGTCCCAGTACATCTTGACGAAGTCGACCACGTAACCGAATCGAACGCGGTCGATGAGATTCCCGATCGCCCCGCCGATGACGAGGCTCAAGGCGAAGCGGG
>CAZBTT010000253.1:0-7163 GCA_964494295.1 uncultured Acidobacteriota bacterium | reverse complement strand
TTCCGATGGACTCCCGCTGGGAGCGGTACTGGTTCATCATCGGCTTCAGCGCCTCAAGCGTGGTCTCGCCCTTCTTGACACCGATGCGCGCGATCAGTGAGGTTCGATGAGCCTCCTCCTCGTGTTCCACGCCTTCGAAGGTGAGCGTGTAGGCCCCAAGGGTCGTGCTCTCGCCCTGCTTCAGGGTTCGCTCGACCGAACGCCCGCTCGTGCTCGAGACCGCGATGGCGATGAAGGCGGTGACCGCGCCCGCGTGAGCCACGTAAGCCGCGAAACGGCGCAGGCCCGGCCCGAAAATGTCCTGCGAGATCGCCTTGAGGAAGCCGTCGGTGCGGAACTTCATGCGCGTACGCGCCGGACGGAGCGCTTCGAAGAGGGTCACATGCGCGGCGTAGCCCGCGAAGAAGAGAGTGATGAGCGTCCAGGGCGAGCGAATGCCGTAGGCGAGCGCCAGCGCCAGCGCGACGAAGCCCACGCCCAGCGGGGGAAGGAGGCGTCGCTTGATTTCCTCCCTCGAACTGGCGCCCCAGGGAAGGGCCGGGCCGACGCCCATAACGAAGAGCAGCAGCGCGCCGATCGGCACGGTCATTCGATCGAAGTAGGGGCGGCCCACACTCATCTGGACATTGCGCACCGCTTCCACGATCAGCGGGAACACCGTGCCGATCAGGACCGTGAACGTGAAGAGGACGAAGAGCATGTTCTGGGCGAGGAAGGCGGTGTCGCGTGAGGCGCCGCGGTCGAGTTCACCATCGGGTCGCAGCAGATCCACCCGGAAACCGAGGAGGAGAACGCTCGCGAGTGTCGCCGCCCCGAGGAAGACCAGGATGGTCGGGCCGATCGCGCTCTGGGTGAAGGAGTGCACGGAGTTGAAGATGCCGGAGCGCGTCATGAACGTCCCGAGAATCGTGAGCAGGAAACTCGCGATGACGAGGCTCATGGTCCAGCCCTTGAGCACGCCTCGGCGTTCGGTCAGGATGGCCGAGTGCAGCGCGGCGGTGGCGGTGAGCCAGGGCAGGAGAGACGCGTTCTCCACGGGATCCCAGGCCCAGTATCCGCCCCATCCGAGCACCTCATAAGCCCACCACCCGCCAAGGACCACGGCCACGGTGAGGAAGGTCCACGGCGCCAGCAATGACGTGCGGATGGTGCCGAGCAGCGTGGGGGAAAGCCGTCCCGCCATCAGCGCCGCGAGGGCCAGACCGAAGGGAATGGTCATCCCCACGTAGCCACCGTAGAGGAACGGCGGATGGATCGCCATGAGCACATGATTCTGAAGGAGGGGATTGGGCCCGGGTCCGTCCAGAGGCACGTTGGCCACGGTTCCGAAGGGCTGGGCGGGGCCTGCGATCAGGAAGCAGAAGAAGGTCGCGGTGGCGAGCCAGACTCCGATCGCGGCGGGACGGGCGGGTCCATGTCCTTCGTTGAGACTCCGGGTGCCGATGGCGATGAAGACGGCGAGCACGCCCCCCCAGAAGAGGATCGAGCCCTCGAGGGAAGACCACAGACTCACGACCTTGACCCAGACCGGGAGATCGATGGAACCGACCTGGGCCACATACGAGATGGAGAAGTCGTTGCGGACAAGGCCGATCACCATCCAGACATTCGCCAGCGTCATGGTCGCCGCGAAACCGTAGGCACTCCACACCGCGGCCTTGGTGAGATCGGCGCGCTTCTTCAGGAAGGCGGCAAATGCGGCGACCGTACCCGCGGAAGCGAACAACAAGGAGAGGAGGACAAGCCCCCGGCCGATCGACGCAGTCATGGGGGGGCCCCTATTTCTTGTCCGGAGACGCTAGTTCGCTCGTCGAGTCCATCAGCTTCTTGAGGTGCACCGCCGCGGGATCCTCGGGCGCCCTCTACTCGGTTCCGTGAGAGACCATCAGGCGGTGCGATTCGAATACGCCGTCGCCGGCCACCGTCCCTTCCACCACGACGCCGATGCCTTCCCGGAACATCTGGGGGGGCACGCTCTTGCAGCGGACGTGAAGCGACTTCTTTCCATCGGTGACCGAAAAGCTCATGTTCGAGCCTTCACCCTTCTTGATCGAACCGGCCTCGACAAGGCCGCCCAGACGAATGGAAGCTCCCTGCGCCTTGGGGCCGGCGGCCAGGACTTCGGTGGGGCCCCAGTAGTAGACGAGGTTGTTGCCGATGCCGCCCACCACGAAATAGAGGAGCGTGCCCGCGAAGGCGCAAGCACCCAGGGCCAGCGCCACCCGCTTCTTACCGTCGTTGTGCTGAGTGCTCATGATTTTGTCTCCCTGGCGGCCTTCGAAGCATTGTCCCTTCGAAACACTGAATACGCATAACCCACATAGACGACGGCCGAGATGATGTACACGGCGATGACGTACTCCCATCCCCCCACGATTTCGCCGGTCATGATCGTGCTCCTCCCATGGGGGCAGGCTCAAGGGGTGGAGGTTCAGCGCCCGCTTCCCGCAGCCGAGCCACGGTTTGAGCACGGATCGAGATGAGCCCCATCATCAGGATGAGGACCGCGATGGCATTCACCCGCAGCGGCCACACGAAGGCCGCGGAAACCGTCTCGGGGGACGACTGAATCTGGTGCAGTGAGTTCCAGAACCGGACCGAGAAGTAAACGAGGGGCACGTCGGCCGCGGCCACGATCGTCGCCACCGAACTCACCATCGCGCGGCGCCGTGGTTCCTTGAGCGATGTGCGCAGGGCCAGAATGCCCGCGAACGCAAAGACGAGAATCGCGGTGGTGGTGAGGCGCGGATCCCAGTTCCACCACACGCCCCACGTGGGCCTGGCCCAGATGGAGCCCTGGACGGTGAGGAGAGCGGAGAGAACCACCCCCGCCTCCATGGTCGCTTCCAGGCGGTCGTCCCAGATGAAATCACCCTTGAGCAGGTACATGATCGCGCACACAAACGCGGCGGTGAGGGTCAAGAGGCCGATCCACGCGGTGGGCACATGGATGTAGAAGATTCGATAAACATCGCCCATGAATATCTCGGCAGGGGCGAACGTAAGCCCCCACAAGGACCCCGCGGCAAGGAGCGCCCCGCCGATACCGACCAGTGTTTTTGGCTTCATACGTTGACCTAAGCGTACCAAGGCCGGGAGGACGCCCGGATGAGCAATATGAATCAACCCCTTGATGCTCTTGCAGACAACGGGTTTAGCGGCCTTGGACGCGCTTTTTGGGCTTAGCCGCGGGTGGCGTCGATCTGAGTCAGGATTCGCTCGCGCGACGCGAGTTTCCAGTGGCTTGGCGGGAGGATCTCCTGCTCGAACCGGCGGAGCACATCGTCCGGGGATTCTCCCGCGGCCTTGAGGGCCCGGAGGTAGGTGAGGGCGCTCACCACCGAAAGAAACGGGGCCAGAAACACGAAAGTAGGTGTGATCGCGAGCGACTGAATCGAAGCGCTGGCCCAGGGCGGCAGCCCGCGTGGAAGCGCCAGCGAAAGAAGGCCGAGGACGATTCCGACGACGAGGCCAAAGCCCAAAGACCCCACCGTGACCGCCTGAAGCGCGCGCCCGGAGGCCTTCGCGAGCAGCGCGGCTCGGTCCAGTGCGCTTTGGCCGGAGCGACCCTCCATCATCGCGATGGCGCCGAGAAACTGCATGGCTGAACCGGCCCGGCTGCGGCGCACAAGCAACAGGGGACCCATCGTGATGGGCAAGATGATGAGCATCAGTCCCACCACCGCCACCGGTCGCGGCACGGCCCGCAGCTCCGCGCGCAAGGGCCTAACCACATAGGGCATCGCCCAGACGACAAAGCCCACCCACACGAAGAAGACGGCCATGATCAGGACGACCGGGGCGATACCGCGCAGAAAGCCGCGCATGCGTCCACGAAAGACCTTTTGAAGGGAACGCAGATCGACGGGTTGCAGGGGAGCGACGATCGCCTGCATCACCGCGGGAACGAGGGCGCCCTGCAGGGCGAAGATCCCGAGGACGCTCAGGATCTGCGGCGCGAAGATCAGGCTGATCGTGGGCAGCCGGGAAACGAAACGCCCCACTTCCGCAGCCTCGAGTATGGCGAGAAACGCCGCCACGGTCACAAAAAGGAGCGCGGGCGAGAGCCAGAAGATCGACGCGTTCACGAAGGTGCGGAGATTCTGGATGAACAGAAAGAGCGCCGAGCGCAGGAATTCTTCGGTGGGCTGAACCCGGGCGCTGAGCATGGCCGCGAAGGCTCCAGCACTCTTTGGACGGAGGCCTGGATCCTTGGCGAGCGCCTGCATGACGAGCGTGCTGGCGTCGGGCGGTAGATCTTTCCGCACCGCCGCGAGATCCCTCGGGGCCTCTCCGATGTGCGCCTTCAGTTGGGCGTCGGAGTTTCCCTCGAATGGCAACTTCCCGGCCAGCATGCGGTACGCGATGACCGCGAGGCTGTAGACATCGGATGCGGGGTTCAGGGGCAGACCCTTGCATTGCTCCGGCGACATGTAGGCGGGCGTGCCCACGATCGACCCGTAAGCAGTGGCGCCGTCGGCCTCGGCGATCGTTCTTCTGGAACTCAAGGGCTGGACGCGAGTCGCCTCAGTTTCGTCGAACGCCGGAGTTTCGGTTGGGGCGGGTCGCACGGCGGTGTCGCCTTCATCGATCGATGGCTCTCTCGGCAGGCCCGACTCGGCCACGCGCGGTCCCGCGGCGTCCGACTCATCCTTGCCCGAGAGTTTGGCGAGACCGAAATCGAGGACCTTCACGGTGTAGCCGCCCTTGCGATTTGGTTCGAGCCATATGTTGTCCGGCTTGAGATCCCGGTGCAGGAGGCCCATGCGGTGCGCCTCCTCGACCGCGGACCCCACCTGTTCGAGAACATCCACCGACCAGGCGAGAGGCAGGCCGCTTTGCTGCCGCAAGACGTCCGCGAGGGAGCAGCCCTCGAGATACTCCATCACCAGATAGGCGAGCCGGCCGCGCGTCGTCGTGGCGTAGCCGAAGTCGGTGACGTCGACGATGTTTGGATGACGCAACGAGCCCGCGGCGCGCGCTTCCCGCTCGAATCGGCGCAGGAACGATTCGTCGCGGGCGTACGCCGGCACTATCACCTTGACCGCCACGACCCGCCCGGTGTGAACGTGGGTGGCGCGGAACACCGCCCCCATGCCGCCCTGGCCGAGGAGAGCCTCGATGGCGTACTTGTCGTCGAGCAGATCCCCGACTTGCGGCAGACTCGAGGCGACGGTTGCGGCTTCCATCGTCAAACTCCGCGCAAGACCCCGCCCATCGCGTGGAGACTCAGTCGACCGCGCGCGAGTACAAGGCGCCGTCGAGCAGCCAGTGAAGCATGGCGAAGATGCCGAGCAGCGAAGCCCAGGCGCTGCCTTGGCGCATGGGGTCGCCGAAAGTGAGAAGCAGCGTGGACTGGACCACCGTGATCAGGACGGGGACAACGAGAGGGAACATCATCACCGGCAAAAGGAGGTGCCGCTTGTCGCTTTCGGAAACGAGGGCGGTGAAAAGCGTGCCCGGCGCGGACAGCGACAATGTCCCAAGGGCAAGGATCACCGCTCCGCCAAGCGGCGATGGGCCGACCCCGAAGAGGGCCACGGCGATTGGAGCCAGGAGCACACCCACCACGAACAATCCCAGGAAGTTGACCAGAGCCTTCGAATAGAAAAAGGCCGTCGGCGAGGCGCCGAGCAGGATGAGCGCGCGCTGCCCTCCGTCCTTCTGCTCCGTTTCGAAGGAGTCTGAGAGAAACAAGGTGGAGCCGAGGAACAAGCCCATCCAGAAGGCCGCAGCGCCTCTTTGCCCGAGGCTCACCGGCGTGGCCTCGCCGGAAAGGCTCGCCATCAGCATGATGATTGCGCCGAGGGCGAAGGCCGACAGGAAACCGCCCCGTTTTCGCGCGAGGATCTTGAGATCCTTGAGGATCAGCGCACGAAACGCGCTCATGCCTCACCTCCAAGGTTCTTCGGCCGTCCGCCCACGAGCCTGACCTCGAAATCGGCGAGGCCGTCGAAACGGTCATGGGCATGGGTAGCGCAAATAATGGCCGCGCCGCCCGCCTTCCAATCCGCGATCAACTGCTGGAGCAGGCGAAGCCCCGCTCCGTCGAGATGACTCTCGGGTTCGTCGAGCAGGATCAGCTCCCTCTGCAGCAGAGTCAGGCGAGCCAGGGCGAAACGCTGTTTCATTCCGGAGGAAAAGGCGTCGATCGGCATGTTCTGTCTGGCCGCGAGGCCCACGCGGTCGAGCACGTCGCCGATAGCACCTTCGCGGCCCAGCTTCAAGACCGCGTTCGCAAGCGTCAGATTCTCCCGGGCCGACAGACCCCCGTAGAAGCCGGGCGGCTGGTTCAAGCAGGCCACCCGCTGCCGGATCTGATCCCGGCCGGTGACGAGGTCAAGGCCTCCCACGGTGGCGCGGCCGAAATCAGGAATGAGGGCGGTCGAAAGGCAGCGGATCAGGGTCGTCTTCCCGGACCCGTTGTCGCCGGTCAGCAGGGCCATCTTCCCGCGGGCTACTGTGAAGCTCGCCCGGGCGAGCGCCCATTCCGCGCCAAAGCGCTTCGAAACGTTCTCCACGAAGACGAACGAATCCCCTCCGGGAATTGATTCCTTGACCATTCCTCCAAGCCTTGTAACGTCCCCGACCGGTTGCCGTCAACTCCCTTTCGCGCGTGTTACACTCAGACAATGTCTGTGTTGCGCTTGATCCCCTTAAAGGGAGAAGCCATCGTGGTGGATGCCGATGAGGCTCTCGTCGGGCGGGAGGCGAACTGTAACGTTGTCGTCTCGCACCCGTCGGTTTCGAGGCGGCATGCCGTGATCAAACGGAAGCAGGACGTCTTCTTCGTCGTGGATCAGGGCAGCGCGAATGGCACGTTCGTCGACTCCAAACGGATTGTCGACGCCGCCCTCAAGGACGGATGTGTCCTCAGGTTCGGGTCTGCCTCCTTCAAGACAGAAGTTCGGGATGAGTTGCCGGTGGAGTCCATCGCCGAAGACGAACTGGTGGTCGCCCAGACCATGGTGGGTGAGATCGGTCCCACGCAGTCCTTCTCGGCCACCGTGCTCGAGGGAGCGATCCTCTCGGATGACATGGCGACGCCGCACTACGGAACGGACATCCGCAACACCCACATCGAATCTCCTCCTCCACCCGCGCCTGCCGTGAAGGCGGCCCGACCGGTTGAACCCCGCGTCCAGGCCCCGGCTGCTCCCCAG
>CAZBTT010000252.1:0-7202 GCA_964494295.1 uncultured Acidobacteriota bacterium | reverse complement strand
AAAGCACGGCATCGGCTAGCGTGAGCATTTAATGGCTGATGTTCGAGGGGAAAGTGCTCTTGGCGCGGCTGGCCGGGAGGGCCGCGTCCTTGGCCAGGAGCGCGCTTTGTTCCGACTCCTTGAGTCGATGCACAACCTCGCCCAGTTCGGAGGTGCGGGCGGAGATGACCTGCTCGAGTTCCACGTTTCGCCGGCGCGCGGCGGCGAGACGAAAGCGCACCACGAAGGACACGGCGGCCACGAGCAGGGTGGCGTAGAGAAGGAGGGCCCACCACGAACGCCAAGGCGCCGCCCGGACCGAGAACCCAAGTCGGCGAGGACCGGAGACTGTGCCCTGGACGTCGCGGCCCCAGACGTTGAACTCGTATCGGCCCTCGGGGAGGCTCGTGTACTCCTTCTTCACGTCCGCGGTCCAGGCGGAGGGTTCGGCGTCGAAGCCCTTGAGCTGAGTCCGGTAGCGCGAGTCCTCGTCGCGGAAGAAGTTGAGCAGGGCGAACTCGAAAGTAACGTTGCCCTGATCATGGGCGAGCAACGTCGCCTCGCCGAGCGGCGCCCCTGAGTTGGATACGACGGCCCGCTCGATGCGCAGCGGAGCAGGAGCGGAAGGGACCGCGGCTACCGGATCGAGCACCGCAGCGCCCCCGATGGTGCCCACCCAGATCCGGCCCTGCGAATCCACCATCGACGCGCCCGTATTGCATTCCGCGGACGGCAGGCCGTCGTGGGTGGTGAAGACGTAGATCGTGTACTCCGAAGGATCCCCCGGGGTCGGAGCGCGAGGAGTGAGGCGGGCGACGCCCTTGTTGGTGCAGAGGTAGAGGCGCTGATGGGAGTCCTGACGAATTTGGTACACGGTGTTGTTGGGGAGCGCAGGGGTGGTCTCGGTCGTGAGTGTCTTGAAGGTCGCGGCGGGCTCATCGAGATCGAGGCGCGCGACTCCACCTCTCGTTCCCACGAATAGCCGCCTGCGTCCTCCCTCGTTCACTTCGATCAGAGAGAGGACGGCGTCCGCGGGCAGGCCCTGAGCGGTGGTGAAGATCGTCGTCTTCGAGGCCTGACGGCGGGCCAGGCCCCGCTCCGTCCCGATCCAGAGCACAGGCGGCTCTCCCTGCGCCCGGGTTTCGGCGAGTGTGTTCACGCGCGGATCGGGCAAACCCACTTCGGCGGTGACGTCACGGATGTGTCCGTTTTCGATCCGGCCGAGGCCGTCACCCGTGCCCACCCAGATCGGAACATCTGCATCTGCACCCGTGCCCGCGATCATCGTGTTGACCGTGGCCCCCGGCAGCCCGTCGCTGGCGTTGTGGAACGACCAGCGACCCTCGCGCAGGGCGGCGAGGCCCGCGGTGGTTCCCACCCAGACCGTCCGGGCGGTTGTGGACGAGCGCGTCTCGAGCAGGCTCAGCACGGAGTCGGAACCGGGTTTGCGGTCGCCCGAAAAGTCGGTCCGCTCATTCCCGCGCAGGCGCACGACACCGCCGCGATTGGTGCCCACCCAGATCGCGGAACGTCCGTCGGGCTCGCGGGTTTCAAGCAGCGCATAGACCGAGGGGTCCTTCAGAAAGCGCGGCGCGTCGAACGTCGTCCAGCCGTCCCTCTTCCATCGCACCAGTCCTCCGCCCGACATGCCCAGCCACAGCGAGGTTTCGCCTCCGCCCGCGGGCGTTTCCGCAAGACTCCAGAAGCCATCCGCGGGAAAACCGGACTCGGCTGCGAACGACTGGACACGGCCTTCCTGGATTCGGACCAACTGGCGCTGGGCGCCCAGCCACAAGGTCTCCCGGCCATCTCTCTCGCGCGTGGACAACATGGCCTGGATGGAACCCACGGCCCGAACATCGAGGGGAACGGGTTTCCACCGATCCACGTCGAAACGAAGCAGTCCCGTGAACGTGACCGCGGCGACCAGACTCCGGCTCCCGTCGAGCGCGGTGGTGATGGCGAAACCGCGCACGGGATTCACCGAAGGCGCGGATGAAGGTCCCAGGTTGAAATAGGTCCACGCGCCGCCACGGAGACGCAGGATGCCGTCGCGAGTTCCCACCCACAAGCTGACGACGTCACCCTCTTTCTCCTCGAACATGCTGTAGACACGGGTCGATCGAGCCGCCGCGCCGAGCGAGACTTCCTGAAATCGTTCTCCGTCGAATCGAGCGAGCCCGTCCGCGGTTCCCGCGAGCACCACCGGCGCGCCGGTCACCGCTGAGCTTTCGAAGAGCGACATGATCTCGGGGCTTTTCACCCCTTCGGCGGTCGAGTAGACGGTCCAGGCCCCCTGCCTCAGCCGCACCACACCGCCGCCGCGCGTGCCGAACCACAACGCGCCATCCGAGCCTGCAAGAATGGCGTTGATCCAGTTGGAGGGACACCCGCGGGGCATGGCCACCGTGGTCCACGCCCGGCCGTTGTAGTGGGCCGCGCCGTCCTTGGTTCCGACCCACAACACGCCTTCGCGATCGAACACGATCGAGGTGATCGCGTTTTGCGGTAGGCCATCGCGATGCGTGAACACACGCAGGGGCAGGCGGCCCGTGGTCGACCACTCCGCTAACGAGAGTTGGGGCCAGAAGAGAGCGGTCAGGAGAAGCGCGCGCAGCGCGGCGCTCAGCGAACGAGTCATCTGCCGCGCGCGCTCAGACCAGCGGCGGCACTTCGCAGATGCCCTCCGTCTCGAGGTCGCGAACCACACCGCGCTTTCGGCCCGCTTTCTTCGCCTGGTACAGACCCTCGTCGGCCGCACGAATAGCGCCCTCGAGGGAATTCAGAGGGGAGGGAATCAGGGTGACCGCGCCGACGCTCACACTCAATCCGCCGGCCTTCTCGAGACCGGGGATCTCAAGGCTCGCCACCCCGCCCAGCACACGGGTGACGAACTGCCGCGCGCCATCGGGATCGACTTCGGGCAGAAGAAACGCGAACTCCTCGCCCCCGTAGCGGGCCACGAGTTCGCCGGGTCGCCGACACAGACGCTGCAGTGTGCCCGCGACGAGGCGCAGGCATGTGTCTCCTCCGGAATGGCCATGCCGATCGTTGAACGCCTTGAAATGGTCGATGTCGGCGAGGGCGATGGTGAGCAGATGCGAACCTCGCAACGACCGCCGCCACTCCTCCTCGACGACTTCGTCGAATCGGCGACGATTGGCGATGCCGGTGAGGGCGTCCTGGGTGGCGAGTTTTTCGAGGAGATCCCGCGCGGCCTTGAGCTCCAAATGGGTACGCACCCGGGCGCGCACGATGGCCGGGCTGATCGGCTTCAGGATGTAGTCGACCGCACCCGCCTCGAATCCTTGAGTCTGGTTCTCGGTCTGCTCCAGCGCGCTCACGAAGATGACCGGGATCCGCTTCGTGGCCTCATTCGCCTTGAGGCGCCGGCACACCTCGAGTCCATCCATGTCCGGCATCAGGACATCGAGGAGGATCAGGTCCGCGGAGGGGGCGAGTTCGAGCGCCCGCGCGGCGCTTCCCGCCACGAGCAGCTCGTGATCGCCTCCGAGGGTTTCGGCGAGAACATGCACGTTCTGGGGCTGGTCGTCGACGATGAGGACGCGCGAAGTCTGGAGGTTCATTCCTGGTATCCGGGGTTGGGCGTGGTTTCGGGATTTGAGCAGGCGCGGCACGGTAACACCAGCGAGGCGCCAACTAGAATTCCCGCATGGGGGACCAGAGCCACCGCAGCCGCGACACGCTGCTTCACTTCGCGGGAGGTGTTCTCGCCGGTGTCGCCGGCGCGCTGCTGTACGACGCCATCCGGCCCGGACGTCGCTTCTCTCCCAAACTGCTGCGCGAGTCCCGCGAGCACCCGGACCTTCCCGCCACCGTCGTCCTCCCCGGAATCATGGGCAGCCGGCTCGAGCGGCCCGACGGCAGCGCGGCCTGGCTGAACGTCGGAAACGTGTTCGGCCACCACGATCTGCGGTTGCCCAAGGCGTCGCACCTGAGAGCGAGCAAGGACGCGCTCAAGCCGTTCGGCCTCATCGGCGTCGACGAGATCATCCCCCGCCTCTTCGGCTTCACCGAATACGCGGACCTTCTGGGCCTCCTTCGGGAGGCCGGCTTCCATCGGAATGAGCGGAGCGGGGGGGCGCGCGGCGCCATCTTCCACGTCTTCACCTATGACTGGCGGCGGGATCTCGTGGAATCGGCGCACCGGCTGGGGAAGTACCTCGACGCGCTGGCCGTCGCGCGCGGCGAACCCGACGCCCGGTTCAATATCGTGGGCCACAGCATGGGCGGTCTCGTGGCCCGCTACTACCTTCGCTACGGTGATGCTGAGATGGGAGGCCCGGTCACCTGGGCAGGAGCGCGGCGTATCTCGCAACTGATTCTCGTCGCGACGCCGAACGCAGGCAGCATCTTCTCGCTCAACGCGGCGCTCAACGGCAATCCCGTGGGGATGTCGAACACCACGCTCTCCGCCCGGGTCATCGCGCACATGCCCGCCATCTATCAGCTCATGCCGCCCAAGGAGGCGATTCCGCTCGTCGACCGAAAAGGCAGCCCTCTCGACATCGACCTGCACGACGCGGCCACGTGGCAGCGCTTCGCCTGGGGACCGTGGAGGCCGGGCAGCGAAGACGACACCGAGGAGGAGCGCGCGTTCGTCACGTCTCTCCTCGAGCATGCCCGTGCCTTCCACCAGGCGATGGCGCAGACGCCGGAATCGATCTGCCCGATTCCCGTCACCGCCATCGGCGGCGACTGTCTTCCCACCCTGGCGCGGGCGGCGGCCCCGGACCGCGTCGGCCAGAGCCCGCGCTTCGAACCGCGAAACGGGGCCGAGGCGGAGGCGATGCTCGAGGCGGGCGATGGCCGGGTGGCGCGCTCGAGTGTCCTCGGATCCCACCTGGACGCGGACAATTCGCGCGACTGGGGCCTGCCGGAAATCTCGCACGTGTTCTTCGGCGACGCCGATCACCACGGCATCTATGGCGAACCGACGTTCCAGAGCGTCCTGCTCCGACGCCTCCTGCGTCCCCACCGGCGCTCGCTCAAGGAAGCGACCGGGTCCTGATCTTCCGGTTTGAGGTCCGATAGGATCGGCCTCACTTCGCCATTCTCGAGGAGATCTCCCTTGCTGCCACGCTTCCGTTTCCTGTCTCTTGTTGTCCTGTCCGCGCTCGCCGCCGGCGCCGCCGCCGAGGAGGCGAAGAAACCGCCGGTCGACTTCCCCGGACTCAAGTACCGGCTCGTGGGTCCCTTCACAGGCGGTCGAACGACCCGTGCCGCGGGCCTTCCCGGTGACCCTTTCACCTACTACGTCACCACCGCATCGGGCGGCGTTTGGAAGTCGACGGACGGCGGACTCAAGTGGAAGCCCATCTTCGACGACATGGATATCTCCTCGATCGGTTCGCTCGCCATCGCCCCTTCGGATCCGAACGTGATCTACGTGGGTTCGGGCGAAGCCAACATGCGCGGCAACGTGGCCGCGGGCAACGGTATCTACAAGTCGACGGATGCGGGCAAGACGTGGGCGCATGTCTGGAAGCAGGAAGGCCAGATCGGAACCATGGTCGTCCATCCGAAGAACCCGGATATCGCTTTCGCCGCGGTTCTCGGCCACGCGTTTGGACCCAATCCCGAACGCGGCGTCTATCGCACGACGGACGGCGGGAAGACCTGGCAGCAGGTCCTCAAGAAGGACGCCGACACCGGCGCCTCCGATGTCTGCATGGACCCGAACAATCCTCGGATCCTCTTCGCGGGACTGTGGCAAGCCCGACGGAAGCCGTGGGACATGGTCAGCGGGGGACCGGGCAGTGGCTTCTATGCCTCCCGTGACGGTGGCGATACCTGGAAGGAACTGGGCAAGGACGAAGGGATTCCTGACGGCATCAAGGGGAAGATCGGATGCGCGGTCGCGGCGACGAACGGCCAGCGTGTCTACGCCCTGATCGAGTCCGAGAAGGGCGGCCTCTTCCGGTCGGACGATGGCGGAGAGTCGTTCTCTCTCGCGAATCCGCACCGCGCGTTGCGTCAGCGGGCCTGGTACTACTCCACCCTCACCATCGACCCCACCAACGCCGACGTCGTCTGGTTTCCCCAGGTGCCGTTGCTCAAGACCATCGATGGGGGCAAGACGATTCAGAGCGTGCCCGCGCATCATGGCGACTTCCACGATGCGTGGATCGATCTCAAAAACCCCGCGCGGATGATCCTCGCCCATGACGGCGGCGTTTCGATCTCGTCGGACGCGGGCAAGACCTGGCACTCACCCCCGCTCCCGATCGCGCAGTTCTACCATGTGGCGACCGACACTTCGGTTCCCTATCGCGTGCATGGCGCGATGCAGGATCTGGGCACCGCATCCGGTCCTTCGAACTCGCTCAAGGGCGGCGGAATCGCGGCCGGCGAGTGGTTCGACGTGGGCGGCGGAGAAGCGGGACACACCCAGTCCGAGCCCGGCAATCCCGACATCGTTTATGCCGGCGAATACCTTGGGATCTTCACCCAGTTCGATCGGAAGACGGGGCAGGCGAGAAACGTGTCGGCTTATCCCGAGAACGGCTCCGGCCACGGTGCTGTCGATCTCAAACACCGCTTCCAGTGGACGGCGCCGATTCTCATCTCCCCGCACGACCCGAAAACCGTGTACCACGCGGGCGAAGTCATCTTGAAGACGCGCGACGGCGGGCAGACCTGGACGATCATCAGTCCGGATCTGACTCGCAACGACCAGACGAAACAGCAGTGGGCGGGCGGGCCGATCACCGGCGACAACACCGGCGTCGAGTATTTCGGCACCGTGTTCGCGCTGGCGGAATCGCCGCTCAAGGCCGGTGTGATCTGGTCGGGTTCGGACGACGGGCTGGTCCAGGTCACCCAGGACGGCGGGAAGACCTGGATGAACGTGACGCCCAACATGCCGAAGTTCACCGACTTCGCGACGGTCTCCCTGATCGAGCCTTCGCCCTTCGATGCGGGAACCGCTTACGTCGTGGTCGAGGCCCATCGCCTCGACGACATGAAGCCCTACCTCTTCAAGACCGCGGACTACGGCAAGACCTGGAAGACCCTCTCCGCTTCGATGAAGCAGGACGTGTATCTCCGCTCGGTGCGCGAGGATCCGAAGAAGCGCGGGATGCTCTACGTGGGCACGGAGCGGGGCGTGATCTTCTCCCGCGACGACGGCGCTTCGTGGGAGCCCCTCAAGCTGAACCTCCCGAGTGTGGCGGTGAGCGATCTCCGCGTGCATGGCGACG
>CAZBTT010000251.1:0-7257 GCA_964494295.1 uncultured Acidobacteriota bacterium | reverse complement strand
CGGAAAGCTCGGCGCGCTTGAGCGGAAGCCAACGAACTACGTGGGCGCGGAACGCGAGCGCAAGTCGGTAAGCGTCGAATCGGTGAAGAGAAGCGGTTGGCGCGGGGCGTGTCACGGGAGCGGCGGTGGGATTCCTGGAGGGCTCCGCTTCGCGGAGTCCTCCCAGAGCAAAGTCGCTGGCGCTCGTTTGTCATGGATGGAGACCTTTCCGGGGTCGCGAAGTGCGGCCCTCACAGGAGGGGCCGCACTTGAGAAAGTCGCAACCTCCTTCGCCCCACCGGTGCGTACGTCTGCACGGCCCGTGACAAGCGCGTGGCGGTCACGTGTTGACGCTCGGGACGGCGTTCGTCGTGGACGGAGCAACGTCAACGATCCGTCGATTCGCGGCAACGTCAACTTGGACGCGAACGTGGACGTGAGCCTGAACCTTGAGGTGGACGTGATCGGTTTCGCCGTCCGCGGGGGCCTTCTACGGCCGAGTACTTTCACGCCCACGAGTGCGCCTACGAACGCCCTACTTCAACACCCGCAGGTAAGCCTTCCACGGCCCCACCTCTTCACCATGCGACTTCGCCATCACCCGCGCGATCTGGGCGATGTGGTCGAGGTCATGCGCGACCCAGGTGCCGAGAAGCTGCCCAAGTGTGACGTCGCCGAGGTCGGGGTGTTTTCCCGGCCGTGCCATGTCGGCGGGGGTCAGCCGCAGGGCGGTGAGTTGCGCGAGGCTGCGGGTCCTCGCCGTGGCGAACTCGTCGAGGAGCTGAGAGAGCGACTTCCCGTTGCTGGCTTCGAACTGCGCGAATCGATCAAAGGGTTCGAATGGCCGGGACGCTCCGTGCTCGATGATGACTCGTGCGCGCCGGATCCAGTCCGTCTCCTCGCCGTGGATGAGGTGACCGAGAACATCGAAGACGCTCCAGGTGTCGGGCCCTTCGTTCCGGTGAGTCCAGGACTGCGGTAGATCGCGAACCAGGCTCGCAATGATCGACGGCGTCCGCCGGAGAATCTCCGGTCCGGACTCGAGGTCGAAGGTCACGTTAACCAGCCTTGGCCGTGCCGCAGGCATCGACGGAGTTCTGGCGTTCGAGTTTCATCTCGAGGAACTGAACCCAGGTGACGCCATCCGCGGAGAACTCGCCAATTTCGTTCCAGCGATCCTGGACGCTCCAGTCGGCCACGTACCGGATCCGCCGTCCCCCGACAAGCGGTGGACTCCAGGTGAACTTTCCATCCTTGAGGTCGCCGCGCATCTCGGCGCCCATGCCGGTCGCGAGATGGGAGAGAAACTTGTACCCGCCCTCGGGGGCCGGAACAATGATCGCGAAGGCGTCGTGGATGATGGCGCCCTTCGATCCATCGCTCAGCTTGTTGTAGAACCGGCCGGAAACCGTCACCAGGGTTCCGTCGAGCCGCGACTCGATCAACTCCGTCCCGATGGCGGCCTTCGGTTCACCCGGTCCGGTGCGCATGCTTCCCACTCCGGTCCAGCAGCCCGCGAGCCGCGCCAGCGGCGCCATCTTCTCGCGAATCGCGGCGGTGTCCGGCATGGGGGGAGCCTGGGCGGTCGCGAGGGCCACGAAGGCAAGGGAGCCGGCCGCCAGTAACGCGAGTCTCTTCTCAGTTCTCATGATCGCCGGACTCTAGTCCAAGGCCAGCGCGGTGTCTTGAAGAAATCAGACGCGGCGGCTAACGGCCCTCGATGACTTCTCTTACCGCGCGGTCGTCCTCGCGCCAGCCTTTGCGGACCTTGACGAACAGTTCGAGGTACACCGGCGCGTCGAGGAATGCTTCGATCTCCGTCCTCGCCTCCGTGCCGATCTTCTTGAGCATCGAGCCCTGTTTGCCGATGACGATGGCCTTCTGGCCCTCGCGTTCGAGCATGATGTCCGCGGAGATGCGGATCTTGCCGCCGTCCGCCTGTTCGTCCTCCCACGCCCGGACCAGGACCGCGGTGGCGTAGGGGACTTCCTGGCCGCAGCAATGGATGATCGCTTCGCGGATCAGTTCCGACACGAGGAAGCGCTCGGACTTGTCGGTGAACTCGTCGACGGGAAAAAGGGCGGGACCTTCGCGAAGCTCGTCGAGAACCGCCTTGAGCAGAATCTCGACGCCATCGCCGGTGCGCGCCGAGATGGGGATGACCGCCTTGAAGGTCAGACGATTCCCGAGACCCGCCATCAGCGGGAGGAGTTGGGCCTTGCTGACCTTGTCGACCTTGTTGAGCGCGAGCACGATCGGTTTTCCCGACTGCCGGAGCAGATCGGCGATGGGCCGGTTGTGCGGGCCGTCGCGTTCGCTCGCGTCCACCATCCAGATCACCGCATCGGCCTCGCCGATGGCCGAGTGGGCGACGCTCATCATCCGGGTGTGCATCGCGTGGAACGGCTTGATGAGCCCGGGCGTATCGATGAACGCGATTTGTCCGTTCGGACGGTTCACGTAGCCGAGGATCCGGTTCCGCGTGGTCTGAGGCTTGTCGGAGGTGATCGCGACTTTCTCGCCGACCAGCCGGTTCAGAAGCGTCGACTTGCCCGCGGAGGGGCGTCCGACGATGGTGACGAATCCCGACTTGAACCCCGGGGGGAAGACGGCCGGTGTCGCCGCGGGGATCTCTTCGCTCATGATTCCACTTCCACGGCCACCCGCGCGAACTGAACCCGGCCCACACGCTTGGATGTCGCCTCGAGAACCTCGATCGCGTAGCCCTCGTGTTCGATCTTCTCCCCGGCCTTCGGCACGTGACCGAAGAGAGTCATGGCCAGGCCGCCCACGGTGTCGACATCCGTGGGCATCTCGAAGCCCGGGTGAAGGGCGTCCTTGAGGGCCTCGAGGCTGACCCGCGCCGAGGCGTTGATGACGCCTTCTCCGGTCACGATCAGCGGCTCGGTCTCGTTGTCGTATTCGTCCTTGATTTCGCCCACCAGCTCCTCGAGGATGTCCTCGATCGACACGAGGCCCGCGGTGACTCCGTATTCGTCCACCAGGATGGCGATCGAGAGGCGCTTGGTCTGCATCTCGCGGAGGAGGTCGACGATCTTCTTGCCGTCGGGCACGATCAGGGCAGGCCGGACCAGAGACTGAATCGTCGCGGTCTCCGGGCCGTCATGACTGACCAGGTCGCGGACGTGCAGAACGCCCGCGATGTCGTCGAGGGTTTCCGCGTAGGCCACCAGACGCGAGTACTGCGACTCGCGGAAAAGTTTCCGGGCATCGGCCACCGTGCTCGAGGTCGGCAGCGCGGTGATGTCGAGGCGGGGTGTCATCACCTCGCGGGCCTGGGTCTTCGAGAAGCGGGCGAGCGAATCCACGATCCGCGACTCGTTCTCGGCGAGGAGGGGGGGAGGAGGAATCTCCGCGGTGGACGAGGGGACCCGAACCGTCCCGCTGTGGCCGTTCGAGTCTTCGTCGCCATTGTCCGACCCCGCGCGCTTCCGCAACAGGGAGGTGAGGGGCAGGAGGAGGATCGCGTAGCGGTGAAAGGGACGGATCAGGGTCAGCAGAACCCGCTCGGGGCCGCGGCGCGCGATCGCGTAGGGGAGAGTCAGCCTGAAGATGAGGAGATAGATGAACATCGTGACCAGGGCCACGAGCATCGCCCAGGCCTTCAACAGATCGAGGAGCAGGATGGTCACGAGCACGGTCATGGCCACATGCGCGGTGTAGGTGCCGATGTGGATCGGCATCAGTATCGAAGGAGGATCCTCGAAATACCGGCTCAGCTTCGCCATTTCGGGCGAGTCCTCGTCGGCCATCTTGTGGAGGTTCCGCCGCTTCACGAGGTAGAAAGCCGCCTCGATCGTGGCCAGGGTGATCGAGATCAGGATCGCGATGAGGAGGATGCTCAGGCCAAGCGCGGTCATGCCGCGATCCTCCTCGAGGAGGAGCGGCGCGGGACGGACCCGCCGCTGCGGGTGAGCAGGCGCGCCCGCAGCTGCTTCTCGAGCGCGTCCATCTCGCCCTGGTCGGTCTCGTGGTCGTAGCCGAGCACGTGAAGGAAGCCGTGCAGCGCGAGGACCTCCAGTTCGCGGTCGAGCGAGCGGTTCTGCCGCGCGGCGTTGTCGCGCGCGGTTTCGACGCTGATGATCACGTCACCGAGACCCATGTCCTTGTCCGACCCAGGGAAGGAGAGAACGTCCGTGGGCTTGTCCTTGAAACGATAGTCCCGATTGAGCCTCCGGAGAAGGGCGTCGCCGGCGAACACGAGAGCGATCTCGCCCTTGACCTCCAGCGCCTCCGCGGCGCCCTGGAGCACCCGCGTGATGGCCTGCTTCCTTACCGCGTGCTTCCGCTGGCGATCCACGATCACCACCGTCAGCAAGCCCCGCTCGCCCTGAGCTTGCCGAAGGGTACTTGGAGGTTCGTGTTTCATGCCGCCCCTGGGTTCGACGAGCCGTTGGCCGCTGCGCTTTGCGGCTCGCGTTTCTCGTACGCTTTGATCACGCTCTGCACCAGTTTGTGACGCACCACGTCGCGCTGATCGAAGTAGCTGAAGCCGATGCCCTCGACGCCGTTCAGGACATTGATCGCGTCCACGAGGCCGGACGTCCGGCCCTGGGGGAGGTCGACCTGGGTGATATCGCCGGTCACCACCACCTTCGAGCCGAAGCCGATGCGGGTGAGCACCATCTTCATCTGCTCGGGCGTCGTGTTCTGGGCTTCGTCGATGATGACGAAGGCGTCCGACAAGGTCCGGCCGCGCATGAAGGCGATGGGCGCCACTTCGATGACGTGCCGCGCGATGAGGCGCTCGACTTTCTCGAACTCCATCATGTCGTAGAGCGCGTCGTAGAGCGGACGCAGGTAGGGGTCGACCTTCTGCTGCAGGTCCCCGGGCAGGAACCCGAGCTTCTCGCCGGCCTCGACCGCGGGCCGCGCCAGGATGATCCGGGCCACCGCCTTCTGGTGGAGATACGAGACGGCCTGGGCCACCGCGAGGTACGTCTTGCCCGTGCCCGCCGGGCCGATGCCGAAGACCATGTCGCTCGCGAGGATCTGCTCGAGATAGCGGCGCTGGTTGAAGCTCCTCGGCACGATCGTCTTCTTGCCGCTGCGGACCACCGCCTTGAGGAGGAAGTCCTTGATGTCGGTGGTCTCGTTTTCGGAGACGAGGGTGGCGGCGAGGCGCACATCGCCGCCCGCCAGGGCGTACCCGTTCGCCATCATCGTGGTGAGCTGAGTCAGGACCGAGGCGGTCTGGCGTTCGCCGGCCTCGGACCCTTCGATGATGAGGTCGGCGCCGTCATTCTTGATGCGGACCTTCAGGATCTCCTCGAGCGAGCGAAGGTTCTCGTCCTTTACTCCAAAGAGTTCGTCCGTCCGCCCCGAGAGCGAAATGCGTGTCATTGTTTTGATAGCAGGATCCCGAGGTCCTTGAGCTGGTCGGGCCGGACCTTCGATGGCGCGTTGGCCATGAGGTCGGTGGCCGAGGCGGTTTTCGGGAAGGCGATCACGTCGCGCAGCGACGCGGCGCCCGAGAGCAGCATGGCCAGACGGTCGAGGCCGAGGGCGATGCCGCCATGGGGAGGTGTGCCGTAGGAAAGAGCATCGATGAAGAAACCGAAACGTTCGCGGGTTTCCTCGTCGGTGAGGCCGAGGATCTTGAAGACCTTCGCCTGAGTGGCCGAATCGTGGATGCGGTAACTCCCGCCGCCCACTTCCATGCCGTTCAGGACGATGTCGTACGCCTTCGCCCGGACCTGGCCCGGCTCGGCGTCGAGCCGGTGCGCGTCTTCGGGGAGAACCGCGGTGAAGGGATGGTTGACGCTGTAGAAGCGCTTCTCGCCCGCGTCCCATTCGAAGAGCGGGAAGTCGACGATCCAGAGGAACTTGAACGCCTTCTCGTCGATGAGCTTCAGTTCCTTGCCCATCTCGAGGCGCAGGATGCCCATGGCCATCGCGATCGGGCCTTCCGAGTCAACACCCACGAGGATCGTGTCGTCCTTCTGCGCTCCGGTCTTGGCGAAGATTCTCCGGGCGACTTCTTCGGAGGCGCCCTTCTTGATGAGGTTCGCGATCGCCTCGTCCGTGTACTTGAGCGTGAAAAGGTTCTTCTTCGCGGCGCGCGCGTCGGGCACGATGCGGGTGAGCCACAGCTCTTCGTTGATCTTCCGCAGACGGGTGCCGGAGGGGGCGGTCGCCGCGGGGAGAACGATGGCGCGAGCCACCGCACCCGCTTCGATCGCGGCAGGGAAGCCGTCGAGACCGAGTGTGCGCATCTCTTCGGTGATATCAGCAATTTCCATGCCGAAACGCAGGTCGGGCTTGTCCGATCCGAAGCGCAACATCGCGTCCTTGTAGGCGAGGCGCGGGAAGGGGCGGGCGACCTCGACGCCGATGAGCGACAGCGCCTTCTGGTAGAGCGGCTCGATCAGTTCGAAGATCGCTTCCTCGTGCGGGAACGACATCTCGATGTCGACCTGGGTGAACTCAGGTTGACGGTCGAGCCGGAAGTCTTCGTCGCGGAAACACCGCGCGATCTGGAAGTACCGATCGAGGCCGCCCACCATGCAGGGCTGCTTGAACATCTGCGGCGATTGGGGCAGCGCGAAAAACGACCCGTGATGGACGCGCGAAGGAACGAGATAGTCGCGGGCCCCTTCCGGCGTCGAGGCGGTGAGGATGGGTGTCTCGATCTCGAGGAAACCCTGCTCGTCGAGATAAGTGCGAATCGCGAGGGCGAGCTTGTGGCGAAGGATCAGGGACTTCTGGATCGGCCCGCGCCGCATGTCGAGGTAGCGGTACTTGAGGCGGATGTCCTCGGAAGTGTTGATGTCGTCTTCGATAGCGCACGGCGGGGTCTTTGCTTCGGAGAGGATGACGATCTCGGTCGCGGTGACCTCGATGGTCCCCGTCTTGATCTTGGGATTGATGGTGTCGGCATCACGCGCGTCCACCCGCCCGGTGATCGCGAGGACGTATTCGCCCCGCACCTTGTCGGCCACGTCATGCGCGGCTTTCGAGACCTCCGGACGCGCCACCACCTGGCAGATGCCCTCGCGGTCGCGCAGGTCGATGAACACGACGCCGCCGAGGTCTCGCCGGGTCGCGGCCCAGCCCATGAGGGTGACGGTCTGTCCGACGTGCGACACCTCGACCGAGCCGCAGTAGTGAGTGCGTTTCAAAAGGGGCTCCTGAGGAGTGGGAATTGAGATTGCGGCGAGGGGGTCGGCATGGCGTTTTGGGGAGAACGCTCTACTGAGCGTTCTGCTCTTCGAGGTACGTGTTCTTGTACTCGAAGTAGTTCTGCGCGTACCCGCG
>CAZBTT010000250.1:0-7272 GCA_964494295.1 uncultured Acidobacteriota bacterium | reverse complement strand
GCCCTTCAACCAGCGTTCGAACCAGCGCAGGCGCAGCTCGTTCATATTGACCGCGGCGGTCGGGCCGAAGTCCGCAAGACCCGAGAAGCTCGTGCCCTGTCCGCCGTGAGTCCATGGCCCGATCATCAGGCGCTGCGGCTGCTTCTTCGCTTTGGAGAGCGCGACGTAGTTGAGGTTCGCGACCTGCGCTCCCCACGAGTCGTACCAGCCGGTGAGATGCAGTACCGGAACGTCCTGATACCGGGCGACATGATCGATGACGCTCGAACCCATGTCCGCCCAGAAGGAGTCGTTGTCTCCGTGGCGCATCGCTTCGATGAGCCAGGATTCGTAGTCGGGTGCGAACTTGAGCGGTGTCGTTCCCGGACGAAGAGGCAGAGCCTTCACGTATTCGCGCACCTGGCTGCCCATCGCGGTAAGGGCCGACGACGCGGCCGGCTCCTTCGCCGCCCTTGCGCCGGCGAGCGGACCGAAGGCCCCGGGCGAAAGCCCGGAAGGTCCCGCACTCTGGCCGCTGGCATTGCAAAGAGTGAGGATCCAGTTCAGCCAGCGCAGTTCGAACGCGCCATTGTGGCGAATGCCGTAGTAGCCCGCGTCGTTCATCGCATCCACCGGAACCAGCGCGGCCAGGGCCGGGGCGCCGGTGATTCCCACCGCGTGTTGCGTAGCGCCGGCGTACGAGGTCCCGCCCATTCCCACCTTCCCGCTCGACCACGGCTGCGCGGCAATCCACTTCAAGAGGTCCGCGCCGTCCGGCCCGTCGTCGGTGATCGGCCGCCACTTCCCTTCCGACCGATACCGGCCGCGGACGTCCTGGAGGACCACCGCGTAGCCGCGCGGGACGAAGAAGTTCACGAACGCGTCCGGCCCGCGGTCCTTGTTGTACGGCGTGCGTTCCACGATCGCGGGCACGCGGGTGGAGCCGATGCCGTTCCGGGCGGGCAGATAGATGTCGGTCGCCAGTCGAACACCATCGCGGGCCTTCACCATCACGTGGCGGTGAACCACGATTTCAAAGGGCGACGCCGCCGATCCCTGGGCTTGAGCAGATGGGACGGAAGGCGTCGCCGCGCTCCCGGCCGCCGCAAATCCCATCGTCGCCATCAAGAGAATGCGCGTTTTCATGGCCGCAGTGTACGCCCGGCCCAGGAGGGAAACGGAAGCTAGACTCCGCCGGTCCGTTGACGCGATAGAAGACTCTGGTGATGCCACCCGTAATCGCCCTGCTCGGGCCTACCAACACCGGAAAGACGTACCACGCGATGGAGCGCATGCTCGAGCACGACACGGGCATGATCGGCTTCCCGCTGCGCCTGCTCGCACGGGAGAACTACGACCGCCTGGTGCGGGCCCGGGGCGCCGGAACCGTGGCCCTCATCACGGGCGAGGAGCGCATTCTCCCGCCGCGGCCGCGGTACTACGTGTGCACGGTCGAGGCGATGCCCGTGGAGACTCCCGTCGATTTTCTCGCGGTGGACGAGGTACAACTCGCGGCCGACCGCGAGCGTGGGCACATCTTCACCGAGCGGCTGATGCACGCGCGCGGCGAACGGGAAACCATGTTCCTCGGCGCGGACACCATCCGGCCTCTGCTGCGGCGACTGGCGCCAACCGCGGAGATCGTTTCGCGGCCCCGGCTCTCGACCCTTCGCTATGTCGCTCCGCGCAAGCTCGAGCGAACACCGAGGCGCAGCGCGCTGATCGTCTTCTCGATCGCGGAACTCTATGCGGTGGCGGAACGTCTGCGCAGCCGGGCCGGCGGAGCCGCGCTTGTCTTCGGGGCTCTCTCCCCTCGCGCGCGCAACGCCCAGGTGGACCTCTACCAGTCGGGTGAAGTCGATCATCTCGTCGCCACCGACGCGATCGGCATGGGCCTGAACCTCGACCTCGACCACGTGACCTTTACCTCGCTCGCGAAGCACGACGGCGTCGGTTCGCGGCGGCTGCACCCCGCGGAAGTCGGCCAGATCGCGGGACGGGCGGGGCGGCACGTGCGCGACGGAACCTTCGGCGCCACCACCGACCTTGGGGGTTTCGCGCCGGCACTCGTGGAGGCCGTCGAGCAGCACCACTTCGAACCGCTTCGAACCGTCTATTGGCGCAACTCGCGTCTCGCCTTCGCGTCCATCGACGCCCTTCTCGACAGCCTCGATCACCGACCACCCGAACCGTGGCTCGTGCGGATGCGACACGCGGACGACCAGCGTGCCCTCGAGGTCCTCGCGCGCGATCCCGACATCGCTGCGCTCGCGCGACGCCCGGCGGATGTTCGACTCCTGTGGGATGTGTGCCAGATCCCGGACTTCCGGAACGTGATGGCGGAGGCGCACACTCGCCTGCTCAGCCGCGTCTTTGGTCTCCTTGTGGCGAGCGATGGCGGCCTCCCCTGGGATTGGGTGGACCGGCAAGTACGCGCGCTCGACACGACGGACGGAGACATCGCGGCGCTGCTCGACCGCATTGCCGGGATCCGAACGTGGACCTACGTCTCCCACCGGCCGGGGTGGCTCGCGGATCCCGAGACGTGGCAGGCGCGCACGCGAGAAATCGAGGATCGGCTGGCCGATGCGCTGCACGCCCGGCTGCGCGAGGAGTACGCGAATCCGGGAGCTACGCTGATCGCGCGACATGAAGGCGCGGAAGTCGCCTCCCAGCTCGCCGATGACGGCACGCTGCTTTTGCAGGGGGTCCGGGCGGGGCGGCTCGCCGGTTTCGAGTTCGAGCCTCTCCCCGGCGCAGCGTCCCACGCCCTGCGTGCGGCGGCGAACCGCGTGTTGCGCGCGAACATCGGCGCCCGGGTGGAGGAACTGGTCGAGTCGAGCGACGACGCCTTCGCTCTCACCGTCCAGGGCCACATCCTGTGGCGAGGGGCGAAGGTGGGCCGGCTGCTTCCAGGCGACCGACTGCTGGCGCCGTTTGCGGAGGCCCTCGCGTCCGATCTCCTCGATCCACCGAGGCGCGAGCGCGTGCGGCGACGACTCGCGGACTTCGCTTCCGCTCACGTCCGTATCGGCCTCGCCCCGCTCTTCAATGCACTCGAAGCGAAGGCTGCGGGAGCGGTACGCGGTCTGCTCTATCGCCTCGCGGAGAGCCTGGGCTCGGCTCCCCGCCGGACACTGCGTAACGCGATCGAGGCGCTGACCCAGTCGGAGAGGCGGGAACTCGCGCGTCTCGGCGTCGTGCTCGGACGGAGGCACGTCTTCATGCCCTCGCTGCTTCGCACTGAGGCGCTGCGGGTCCGGGCCGTGCTGTTTCAGGTGCGGCACAAAGCAACGACTCCTCTGCCCGTAGGGCCGCTCTCCCTTCGGGGGGGCGGGAGCCCTGACCCTTCGCGCGACGCGGCGTGTGGGTACGAGGGGCTCGGAAGCCTGATCGTCCGGGTGGACGCGATCGAAAACCTCCTCGGTGCGGCTCATGCTCAGGCGCGCAAGGGCCCATTCCTCGCGAGCGACTCGCTTGCGCGGCTTCTCCACAGCGGCCCCGAGGACCTCAAGGCGATTCTCCTCGCCCTCGGCTTCGAGAAGACGGACGAAGGGTTCCGCGCACGCGAGTCGCGCCCAGGACGCAAGCCCGGGCCTCGTTGACACACGTCTTAGGCCGCTCGCCCGGGTGATACGATCCGCCGGCCGATAACTGGAGGTCACGCTTGAGAGGTTGCGCGCGTTCCTGTCTCATCGGTCTCGTTGGCTGCCTGGTCTCGATAGCGGCTTTCGTTCTCCTGCTTCTCCAACTCGGTGCGGACCCGAACAGCGTGGCCGTCCCTGCCGTGGCCGCCGGGCTGCTGGCGACGCTTTCCATCTCGTCCGCGTGGTATGCCCTCGACATGCTGCGGGATCGAGGACGGATCCGAGATGCCATCGCCGGGCAGGCGCCGGTCGACGGGAAATGGGCGGGCTTCTCCGGAACCATACGTTCCGCGTCCCCGATCCCATCTCCGATCAGCGGGAAGAGCGCCGTCGCCTTCAAGTACTCGATCTCAAGGCGGGTGGGCTCGGGGAAGAGCGCCCATACGCTTACTTACTACGAAGGCGCCGCCCTGGCCTCGCCCAGGATCTCGACCAGCGTCGGGACCTTCAAGCTACTGGCGGTCCCCCTTTTCGACATGGCCACAACCGACGTGGACCGGAACGAGGCCGTTCGCAACGCCAGGGCCTACATCGCGGCCACCACCTTCGAGACGAATGCGACGCCGAAAGAAGACCGTCAGACCGCGGAGAAGGAATGGACCGACGACGATGGCTTCTTCCGGCGGGACAAGCACGGCGCGGACGATGCGGATCTCGCCTTGTGCCAGCTCAACGAACAGATGATCGCGCAGGGCGCTGCGGTCTGTGTGCTGGGCCTCTACTCACAGGCAAAGGGCGGGATCATTCCCGATCCCAACTGGGCCCACCAGACCCGGATCATCCTGGGCGATGGCGAGGCCGGGCTCGTGCAACTGGGCAAAAGCGCGAGGCGATACTTCATCGGCGCGTTTGTGTTCGCGGCCATGGCGGCCGGAATCGCCTGGGCCTACATTTCCACGAACGCGCGGTGACCGCGGTCACGCGATAGGGGTGCGGACGACCCGGCCGGTGAGCGTCTCGGTTCCGAGGGAGACGAACAACTCGCGTTCGGACACCGACAAGGCGAAGGCCATCCGGCGATCGAGGCGCGCCACCAGCGCAGTGATGAGCGCGGGTTCGATCGCATACAGCTCGACCGACTCCGCACGATGGATTCTCTCTCCGGAAAGGCGCTGAGCCAGCCGCCCCGCATCCTTGTGCGTGTAAACAACCACGCGTGGCGAGGCCTTCGAAGCCTTGTGGAGACGCGCGGCGTCCGGACTGCCGATCTCGATCCATGAGCGAAGGGCGCCGGTGAGATCGCGCACGGTCAGCGCCGGCTCATCGGGATCCGAAAGGCCGCCGGTCGAAAACGCGATGCCCTCCTCGAACTCGAGGGCGTACGCCAGCACACGCGTCAGCAGGTACTCCGATGACTCCGACGGATGACGAGCCACACGAAGAGACAGGGTTTCGTAAACGTTTCGATCGGCATCGGCCAGATCGATGTCGAAGTTGTGAACGGTCGCACCAGTGGCCATGAGGCAGTTGACCACGAATGCCGGTCGCAAACCGCGAGCGGTGTTCAGGAGCGCTCGGGAAGCGCGCGCTGCGGACGTCCCGTGAAATAGCCTTGAAGAAGATCGCAGCCCTCACGGCGCAACCACGCCGCCTGCTCGGCCGTCTCCACACCCAGCGCGGTGATCGTCAGCCCCAGACTCCGGCCAAGAGCGATCGTCGCCTTCACGATCGCGTCGTTGGGCCCAAGGTCACCGAGGCCCGCGATAAAGGAGCGGTCGATCTTCAAACCGTTCACCGGGAAGTTCCGAAGTGACGCGAGCGACGCCTGCCCCGTGCCGAAGTCGTCGACGCACACGCCCACACCGGCGTCGCGGAGACGGCGAAGGATGCGCCCGGAGTCCTCGACGTCGGCCGCCACCGCCGTCTCTGTGAGTTCGAGTCGAAAGTGGCGGGGATCGAGGCCCGTCTCCTCGAGGTTGCGCTCGATGGTGGCAAGCAGATCCCGGCGATGAAACTGAAGGGCCGAGAGATTCACGTTCAGGGTCAGCGGGTCCGCGTGGGCCCGGTTCCACGCCGACGCCTGCTTACAGGCGCGGCGGAGGACGAGCGCATCGATCGCGACGATGAGGCCGGTCTCCTCGGCGAGCGGGACGAAGGAGCTGGCTTCGAGGAAGCCGCGCTCCGGATGGCGCCAGCGGCAAAGGGCCTCAACCCCTTCGATCCGGCCCGAGTCCGCGCGCACGATCGGCTGGTAGTGGACCTCCAGTTCATCCTGGTCCACGGCGCGCCGAAGATCGGAGTCGGCGCCGAGACGCCGGACGACATCCATTCGCATCGCAGGTTCGAAGACCTCACAACGCCGTCGGCCGTTGGCCTTCGCGCGGTACATCGCGGTGTCCGCGTCGCGCAGCAGTTCCTCCGCCTCGCGGTATCGCCCGTTGTTCATGGCGATCCCGATACTCGCGCCCAGGAACACGTCACGGCCCGCGACATCGAAAGGCACGTCGAGGCTGGCCCGGCATCGCTCCGCGATCTGGACCGCGGCCGCCACGTCGGTCAGGCCTTCGAGGAGGATGGCGAATTCGTCGCCGCCCAGCCGGGCCACCGTGTCACCAGGGCGCACCGCGTCGGCGAGTCTTTGCGCCGCGGAGCGAAGCAGGATGTCGCCCGCGTCATGTCCGGCGGAATCGTTCACGAGCTTGAACCGGTCGAGGTCGAGAAAGAGGACGGCGAGCTGGACGTCAGGCCGCCGGCGGCTTTGGTTCCACGCGTTTTGAAGCCTCTCGCGAAACAGAGCGCGGTTCGGGAGGCCGGAAAGCTCGTCGTACATCGCGTTCCGGATCAGCTTCTCTTCGGCGAGCTTCCTCTCGGAGATGTCCTCGCACGTCGTGACGATGCCGATGAACGTGCCATCCGTATCCCGGACCGCGTCGGACATCAGTTGAGCCGGAAAGACGCTGCCGTCCTTCCGCATGTTCGGGCGCTCGCGTTTCCAGGCGCGCACTTTCGCGATCTCCTCGGTGCTGAGCGGCTGGGCATAGGCCGGGGGCACGAGGATCCGGGCCTCCTTGCCCACGAGTTCGCCGCGGTCATAGCCGTGCATCTTCTCCTCGGCCGGGTTGGCGTAGATGATCCGGCCATCGGTGTCGGTCACGGTCACGCCGATCGGCAGGTTCTCGACCGCCTTCTGCAGCGCGAGGAGCGCCTTTTCGTTCTCCCGGTTCTCCATGCCCCATGGTACGCACGACGGCTCGGCGGACGCTGTGAAGAATGTCCTTGCCGGGGTCGACAGCGTGATCGGCCTCACACGGGGAAGAGTTCAGCGGCGAAGGTATTTGGGAACCGGCGCTTCGTCACCAAGATAGAAAGCCGGATGCGGCGGCTGGTTGTAGGCCACGTTCTGCCAGGCCACCGCGAGCCGGTATTGCGGGTCGTGCATCAACGTGACCATGCGGTGCTCGGTGGGGATCGTGGTCGTGAAGATCCGCAGTTCCTGGTCATCGGTGGTGCGCCAGATGACCTCCTCCCGCCAGTCGCCGAAAAGGTCGGCGCTCAGCACCGGCGTCGCCTTGGTTCCATTGTTCGACGCGCAGCATTCGGCGGTAAGAAGCGGTTCGAGCGTCTCCTTCGCCCAGTTCCATTTCGAAATCACGTTGCGATCGAGCAACTCACGCTGAAGATCGCCGTCCCACCACACCGCGAAGTT
>CAZBTT010000249.1:0-7276 GCA_964494295.1 uncultured Acidobacteriota bacterium | reverse complement strand
CGGCACAGTGTCCTGACGGCGCAGATAGACCACCGCCTCCAGGTCGAATTCTTCCGACAGACGTGCGACACGCCGCATCGGCACCCCGGCCATCCCCGGGCCGGACAGGCCCTCCTCACTGAGAACCAAGGTCTGGCAGCCTGACTCGCGCAACTCTTGTCGCAGGTGTCCGCTCTCGGCGTCAAACGCTGCGTCTTCGCCGAACATCGCCGCGAAGAAGCTGTTGTGCTTGGGTGGCTTTGGCCTGGGCGGGCGGTCGGTTCGCGCATACAGGAACCCGGCCTCTTTCAAGGTCGCGCGCTGTGCCTCCATCAAGGCTTGCAGCGTCGTGGTGCCGGTCTTGTGGGTGCCGATGTGCAGGATCAGACGCGGGCGCATGCGGACCTCAAATCTTCCAGCCAAGGTCGCGGCCGCGCTGGACGAAAGCGTCCACGCCCAGCACGCGGCAGACCTCTTCCGCCTCGTCCGACCACAGCGCCTTGCGGTCGATCTGCAACTCGGTCGCTTTGGTCTTGGTCTCGGCGTTGCGGGTGTCTTCCAAGGCGGCGGGTACACGGGCCAGATCGACACCGAGGAAATCGGCGATGCCTTCGGCTTCGTCCAACCCGTCCAGCATGGCATCGAAGCTGACCATGTGCGGCCGGTGGAAGTCGAGGCGGCGCGCGATCGGGTCGGCCTGCAACATGGTCACGGCGATCATCTGCGACACGATGTTCAGATGCGCTTCGCCCTGGCGGCGCAGATAGGTGACGAAGGCGTCGCGGTCATCGGCAATGGCCTCGGGCAGGATCCATTTCACGCCCTTGCGGCGAAAACGGAAGTCGATGAATTCGCTGACCAAGGTGGCGCGCGGGTGGCGATAGCAGCACAGGAACCGGAAGGTCGGAAACAGGGCCGCCATCAAGGGCACGGCGAAATGGCCGAAAGCCAGCGAGGTTTCCGGCATTTCCCGCAGCGTGTTGCGGAAGCGGGCCTCGACCAGAACGTCCCGGTACGCGCGTCCGTCCGACGATGGCGGCAGGACATCGGACAGGGCGTCCGCGGCAGCGTACTGCCCGAAGCCCTCGCTCAGCCAGATCGTGTCGATCAGCGGCGCCAGTTCCCATCGGAACGGGAAGTACCCCTCGCCGGCGCAGCGCTTGGGAATCCAGGCGTGGGAGATGTGGTGGGCCACGTTGTACCGAAACGCGGCGCGTTCCCGTTCGGTCGACTTCGTGGTCGGAGCCGCCGTGGCGAGCGCTCCGAAGGTGGCGCTTTCCATGTGCTCCATGCTGAAGCCGTAGGTGTGCCGCGGCGAGAGCGGCTTCAGGTAGTCGAAGAGCAGCGTGAAGTGCGGGAACGGCGTCGTACCGAAGTAGCCGATCAGGGCATCAAACGCCTGGCGGGCCAGAGGCGCCATGACTTTCGGGTCCACCGGGCCTTCGGCGTGAATCGCGAGAAAGAGCTCCGGCGCGGTCCCGACTCTGGACAGGTCGAAGCCGGGTCCCATGAGGATCTGGGAATCGGCGAGGTTGTAGAAGTCGCGCGCGCTAACGGGGAGCGGTCCCGCGGCCGCCGGGGCTTTCGGCGCGAGCGTCGAGAATACCGGCCAGGCTGGGCGGTCCGGAGGCGCAGATATCGATAGCTCGACGCCGCGATCTTCGAGGCCCTCAACATACGCAAAGACCGAATAGCCGAGGAGCGAGATGAAACCATCGCGAGCGTGGGAAGAATCTCCCCCCGCGAGAATGGCGGACTCCATCGCCATGAGGTCGACCTCGTAGTCGATCACCTCGACCCTGTCCCTGGCGTCGGCGCTGGCGATCATCCAGCGCGGGCCTTCCCCCCGGCGCACAGTGGCGGCAGCACCGGAGGGAGCACGAGCGGCAGTAACGATGACGAATTGGTCGTAGGGTTGCTGGCCATACCCCATGGGGATCGCGCGCGGCATGATGAGCGTGACCGGACCCGCCGGCGCATCCTCGGGAAGGGTCAGCGTGACACGCACCGAACGGCTCACGCCGGCGGCATCGGTTGGAGCCGGCGCCACGGTGTACCGAACCGCGGGTTGGGCCGAGGCGAGGGGAGCCATGAGGAAGGCGAGGCCAGCAATCAGAACGCGCATCGGCAGACACTAAACTCGTGTGCCCCAGGAGTCCACCGACATGAAGCGATCTCGAGCCCTTGCCCTTCTTTGCCTTCTTGCCCTGACCGGGCTGGCGACGACGGCCGCGGCCGGGCAAACCCCGGACGTCCGGATCCTCAGCCACCGTCAGCAGGCGGCGCTGGTCAAGGGCTTCATCGAGAAGCGCTTCGAAACCCTGCTGCCGCGACTGATGCGTCAGGCCGGGATCGACATGTGGATCATCGTTTCGCGCGAGTACAACGACGATCCGGTGTTCCGCTCCATGGCCCCGATAACCACCTATTCTTCAAGACGACGAACGATCCTGGTGTTTGCGGACCCCGGAGCGGGCAAACCGCTGGAGCGGCTCTCCATCGGCCGCTTCGACTACGACGGCCTCTTCAAGGTCATACCAACGCCGAACGACGGTCAGTGGGAGGGGCTCAGAAAACTCGTCGCCGAGCGCAATCCGAAGGTCATCGGCATCAATACGTCGGAAGCCTTCTCTCACGCGGACGGCCTCACCGCGAATGAGAAGGACAACCTCATGAAAGCCCTCGGGCCCGAGTTCACTCCGCGCGTGACGTCCGCCGAAAAGCTCGCGGTGGACTGGCTCGACGTCAAGCTGCCCGAGGAGGCGGACATCTACCGTCATGTGATGCAGGTGGCCCACCAGATCATCCGCGAGGCCTTCTCGAACAAGGTGATCGTTCCGGGAGTCACCACCACCGACGACGTGGTGTGGTGGATGCGACAGAGAGTGGCGGAGATGGGCCACGGCGGCTGGTTCCATCCTTCGGTCACCATCGCGCGCAAGGGCTTTCCCGAAGGCGTCCCCCCGGCGGAGCGAACGATCCAGCGGGGCGACCTTCTCCACACCGACTTCGGCATCGTCTACGTCGGTTTCTCCACAGACACCCAGCACCACGCCTACGTCCTGCTTCCCGGCGAGACCGACGCGCCGCAGGGCTTGAAGGACGGCCTCAAGGCCGCGAACCGCCTTCAGGACCTCACGATGCAGTTAGCGAGAGTGGGCGGAACCGGGAACGAGGCGCTGGCGGCCGTGCGGAAGCAGGCGATCGCCGAAGGCATCGTGCCCTCGATCTACTGTCATCCCATCGGCTATCACGGCCATGGCGCGGGCTCACCCATCGGCATGACCGACTACCAGCAGGGCGTGCCGGTGCGGGGCGACTTTCCACTCAACGCTTACTCGTGGCATTCGATCGAACTGAACGCGCGGCACAAGGTGAAGGAGTGGGGTGATCAGGAGGTGCGTTTCGCCCTCGAAGAGGATGCCTTCCTGTTCCCCACCGGATGGCAGTGGGTTCTCGGACGTCAGTCCGAGTTCTACCTGATCAAGTGACCGCACGCGCCTTTCTTCTCGTCATTGCCCTGGTCCCAGCGGCGGGCCCGACGACCGCCGCGGAGCGCACGACGAAGCCCTACCCCGGGGTCGTTCATGTCCACCGCACCGACAACGCGCAGGACTACCACCTCGTTTCCATAGCGCCGCGCGCGATGGAAGCGGTCGCGACCGAACCCGATCAGGCGTGGTCGGTGGTCTCAGATTTCGCCGAGCGGGTCGGCGCCGAGATCGCGATCAACGCGAACTTCTTCTCGAAGACCGAAAGTTGCGGCGTCACCGCGGGCGACGGGCGCTTGTGGACCGCGGTCTATGAAGGCTGCCCCATGACCGTGGCGTTCTTCCGTGACGGCACCGCCTCGATCTTCCGGGGCAAAGTGCGAAAGGATGGCGCGCTTTCGCCCTCGGTCGGTCTGCGAGCGGCGGTCTCCGGTCGGCCCCGTCTCGTGGAAGACGCGCAGGCCTCACCCCCGGTCGAAAAGTTCATGACCGTGCGGCACCCGCGAACCGCGCTGGGACTCAAGAAGGACGGAACGCTGCTGATCCTCGTGGCCGACGGACGCCGCGAGGCCGCCCTTGGATTCACGGGCCCCGAGATGAGCGAGATCTTTCTGCGCGAAGGCGTCGTGAACGCCATCAACCTCGATGGCGGCGGTTCGACCACCCTGTACATCAAGGGCGAGGGGGGGATCCAGAACAAGCCCTCCGACGGCCATCAGCGCGTGGTGGTGAACCAACTCGGTTTCCGGCGGAAGTCCTCGAAGGACGGAAAAAAGAGGTGACGCCGCGCGAACAGCGGACCCTCGGCGCGGCCCTTGGCCTGGTGGGCGGACTGCTCGCGCGCGATCTCGATCTCACGACCCTCGTGTCGTTCTGGGGCGATCGGGGTTTTCTCCTGCCCCTCGGAGCGATCGTGGGCGCGATCTGTGCAACCACGCGCCTGCGCAAGCCTCTCTACGCCGCGGTGACAGCCCTCGGGATGCTCTGGCTCGCGGTGACCTACCTGCCGGTGAGCCGGATGCTGCTCACCGGTCTGGTCCGCAGCGACACCCTCGGGCCCGCCGACGCGGTTCTGGTTCTCTCCTCCCGAATGCAGACGGATGGCGACCCTACCTCGCCTCAACTTTCGCGGCTTCTCCGCGGTCTCGAGATCGTGGCCGATGGTCATGCGCCCCGGCTGATGATCTCCGAACTGCCTCCGCCCTACGCGTCGCAGAGGCCCTTCGCGCAGGCGCTTCTCACCAGGTTCAGGGCGGACGTCGAACTCGTGGTCCTGCAGCCGGTGCGGAACACGCACGATGAGGCGGTGCTGGCCGCGGAGTACCTGAAGGCGCGTGGTCTCAAGCGCATCATCGTGACGTCTTCACCCACCCACACCTTCCGGGGGGCGGCGCTGCTGGAGGTGCTTGGACTCGAAGTGATGGCTTCACCCGCGCGGGAGACGCGTTTCGACCTCGAAACCCTCGATCGCCCCGAGGAGCGACTGCAATCGTTCGGCTCGATCATCCACGAGCGACTGGGGATCCTCGTTTACCGTCAACGAGGCTGGATCAAATAGCCGATCAGGGCCGCGGCTCGCCCTTGCCCAGGGACTCCAAGTAGCCGCGCAGCTTCGCAAACGCCTGGCCGCGATGGGAGATCGCGTCCTTCTTTGCTCGCGGCAGCTCACCGGTGGTGCAGCCCGAGGGCGGGTGGAAGAAGATCGGGTCGTAGCCGAAGCCATTCAGACCCCGGGGCCGCGAGGCGATGAGGCCGTGGACGTGCTGCTCGGTCTCGAACAGGATGAAGCCGGGCGAGGCCATCACGACCGCGCTCGTGAAATGGGCGGTGCGCTTCTCCTCGGGCACGTCGCGGAGGCGTCGCCAGATCTCCTCGAAGCGCTGCGGGTAGGTCGCATCGTCTCCGCAAAAGCGGCTCGAATAGACGCCGGGTTCACCGTTCATGGCGTCGATGGACAGGCCGGAATCATCGGCCACGGATGGAAGACCCGAAACTTCCGCGTAGTGGAGGGCCTTCAATCGGGCGTTGCCCAGGAAGGTCGTTTCCGTTTCCTCGGGGCTCTCTTCGATGCCCAGGTCGCGGGGGATGACGAAACGAAACGGCAGACCAGCGATGAGCCCTTCGATTTCCCGCAGCTTGTCGCGGTTCTGTGTAGCGATGAGGATCTCACGCATGGGACGCGGATTCTCCCATCTCTTCCGCGCCTGAAGGGACTCGAACCCCTGACCCGCAGCTTAGAAGGCTGCCGCTCTATCCACCTGAGCTACAGGCGCATGAAAATGAAAGTATAAGCGGCGGCCCCGCACGCCTCCTGATGGCTCGATCGGCGGGAATCGAATAAACTGCCCGGGCAGACGTAGCTCAGCTGGTTAGAGCGCCTGATTGTGGATCAGGAGGTCCCCGGTTCGATCCCGGGCGTCTGTACCACTAGAATAAGGGAAATTCGCGCTTTTCTCAAGGGATGAATGCTCCTAATTTGGACTTAGGGAGCACATAGGGAGCGACGCGACCAATCTCGCGCCCCCCTCCGCTCCGCTGCTTTTCGACCCGAAGCAGCCTGAAACCAGCACCTGATGCGGTCTGCCAAACTCGCGTCCCGCAGGTCCCGGCGTTGGCGGCAAGGCTGGTGGCACGCGTCGTTGCTGATTCGGGCGCATCTTAGGCGGGCAAGCGAGTCTGGTGTTCAACCGGACAATGAGCGGCAGTTGCGGGCGGGCTCCCCTAAAGACACCGACAGGGCGTTCGAAAAGAGTCGAAGCGGTGATCGATGCGTTGAGGAGCGACCTAAATACGTCAGCATTCACCGCAATTACGACCCCCGAACGACTCGCTTCCCTCGACCCACAGCCCCGAAAAGCGCAGACTCTCTCGTTCGGTTTTCTGTCGGTGGAAACCATGGAGAAAGGAGGTGGCACCAATGAAAAACGAGATGGGGTCCCCGATGGCTGCAACGCAGCTCGTCACGCTGAAGGAAGTGGAGAACCTTCTGAAGGTATCCCGCACAACGCTCTGGAAGCTGCGGGACAGCGATGGCTTTCCGGTACCGGTACGCCTTTGTTCCCGCGTCCATTATCGCTATGACGACATCGAACGGTACGTCGCAAGTAAAGCCGCCTAAGCCCACGCGAGCAAGAGCGCACACGCCTCACGTCGAGCATGAAGGCGGCTGGACGATCCCGAAGATCGCTGCGGTGGCCGACGTGGGCTCTTTCAGTACCCGCGTCGCTTCCTCTCTTCGTCTTCTCTCGCTAGAACCTCGTCCACGGAACTCAAGGCAACCTGAACCGTCCCGCCCACGGTCGATTGACCGTGGTAGCCGTAGGAACCGCCAATCTCGTCGCCTTTCTCATCGGCACGTAGGTTGCCAAAATCGTTCATCGCCTTGCGTTCGAGATAGGAGCCAATTTGGCGTGCCCATTCGATCCATCCGTCCGGGGCGCTCTTAGGGCTCTTGGCAGGGTCACGCGATGCCCCTGCTTTGGCGACCTCGTCCGCAAAAGCCAATAGTTCGCGTCCGAGTCTCCAATCACGAAGTCTGCTCTTCGCATCGCCGAGAAGACTGAAGTGCGCCGCGTTGATTTTCTGAATTGCGCTACGCCGTTCCTCCTCGCGAATTCGCTGAAGGCGCTGCTGTTCTGCCTGAACCCTCTCTTGGCGCTGCACCTCCCCTGCCACGAGCACAGTCGCGATGAATCGACCTAGTTGCTGCTCGACGGGTGCGCCCTTTGAATCCGAGATCGTTTCCGCTCGTTGCGGGAGCTGTACATTGGTGACTAGCAGGTGGAGCTTCCCGGTCGCTTGGTGCT
>CAZBTT010000248.1:0-7355 GCA_964494295.1 uncultured Acidobacteriota bacterium | reverse complement strand
GAGAGCCCGCGGTGGTGAAAGACACCGGCGCGTCCACGATCAGGGTGTCGGGCCCCCAGCCGAGACTCTCCACCGCAGCCGAATAGACGATGGCCTTGAAGATCGATCCGGTCTGACGATGGGCCTGCACCGCGCGATTGAACTTGCTGCGCTCGAAGTCGAAACCGCCGACCATCGCCCGCACCGCCCCCGAACGTGTGTCCATCGCGAGGAACGCGGACTCGGCTTCGGGTTCCTGTTCGAGCGAGACCTCGGCGATCTTCCGTCCATCCGCCACCTCGAGTTTCAGGATCCGGACCGGGACGACGTCACCTACCTTCACGGTTTCGCTGACCCGCGTCCGTCCCGTCCATGCGATGCCCTTCGCGTGCAGTCGCCCCAGGGTTTCGCCAATATCGAGGACCGCAAGCTCGCGATCGACGGTGGTGACGACCGCGCGCACCACATCGCCGGGGCCTATCGGCTGATGCCAGTCGCTCAGGGTGAAGTCTTTCGGCACCACGCCATCCTTGAGCGCGGACACGCGGGAGGGCTTGAAGCCGCGGGCCGCCCGGTCGTTCCGCAGGATGCCGTCGCGCACCGCGCGATTCGCCGCGGCCTGGAGCTCGGGATCGAGGGTGGTGTAGACCTTGAGGCCCTCGCGATAGATGCCTGCGAAGCCGTAGTCGCGCTCCAGGGTCTTGCGCACTTCTTCGAGGAAATACGGGGCGATCGACGACGCGGAGCGACGTGCGTTCACTCCGAGCGGCTGCGCCTGGGCCTGCTGGGCCTGGCCCGGCGTGAGGTACTTCTCGGCCACCATGCGGCTCAGCACGATGCCGCGTCGCCTCGTCGCCGACTCGGGATGGTCAAGGGGCGAGTGCCGGACGGGGCTTTGGGGAATCCCCGCGAGCAATGCCGCCTCCTCAAGTGTGAGGTCCTTTGCGGACTTGCCGAAGTAGAAGCGGCTACCCGCCTCGACACCGTAGTTCCCGTGACCGAAGGGCACGAGATTGCAGTAGAGAGTGAAGATCTCCTTCTTCGTGAAGCGCCGTTCGATCTCGAGCGCGAGGAGAATCTCCCGCAGTTTTCGCTCGTAGGTCTTTTCGGGCGAGAGAAACAACAACTTCGAGAGCTGCATGGTCAGGGTCGAGAAGCCCTGCCCCTTGCGACCCGAGCGGAGATTCGCCCAGAGCGCGCCGGGGATGCGCCAGACGTTGATGCCGATGTGGTTGAAGAAGTTCTCATCCTCGGTGGCGATGATCGCGTTGCGCAGGACCACGGGGATGTCCTCGTACTTCACGAGGATCCGTTTCTCGATCGCGAACTCGCCCAGCACCGAACCGTCATTGGCGAAGACCTGAGTGACGATGTTGAGTTTCAGGCTCTCGAGCTGTTCGAGCTGGGGCAGGTCGCTGCCGATCGCCATGAGCGCGCCCACGAGCGACCCCAACACGATGGCGGCGGCCACGACCAGGGGCGGGCGGTTCTCCTTGAGAACGGTTCTGAAAGTTCGTCCGCCGGAGCTCATGCTCCCGCTACTTTATGGCGGCGAGGCGGTACGCCCCTCTTTCGGGCGTCTTACTGGCCGGGCCGCGGTCGTCGTGTTGAGGCGCGGTCGTCCGACGATCCTCCGCCCTGGGGCCGAGGTGCGGGAGCGGTGCGCGGCTGCGAGCGCTCGCCGCCCGCGGGCCGGGAACGCTGCCGGTCCTGATCCATCGAACGGGGAGGCGGAGAACGGCGCTCCGGAGCGCTGCGCTCGGGGGCTGCCTGGTCGGCGGGACGCGAACGTTCCCGCGATCCGCCGTCCCGGGCCGAGTCGTCACGCGGAGCCGACTCCCGTCGGCGCGTCGTCTGGTTGTCGTCGCGCGCGGATCCGGAATCGCGGCTCGAAGACGAAGAGTCGGGTCGCGTGATCGAGCGGAAGAAGCTCTTCAACAGCGGATCGCGCTGAGGCTGCTCACGAGTGCTTTCGGCGCGCGCCGGAACGTCGGTCGATCCCGAAGCCGCCGAAGCCCCACCCTGGTCGAGCAGAATCCCCGAGTCCTCATTGAGCCGCCGGTTCCGCTTGTTGTCCTGTTCATCCTTGAAGCCATCCTGTCCAAAACCGCGCCCGCGCCTCGACTCCGGGCTCGGGATCGTGGTGGTGGGATCGGACCGCAGTTCCGGTGTGCTGTCGCCGGGGGAGGGACGGATGTTGATCCGAGGTGCCGTATCGATGCCGCGGCCTGACCGGCCGTCTCCTCGGCTCACCGCACCTGCGGCCTCGGCGACGCCCGCGGCCACGCCGCTGCGCCCGCCCGAGCCTCGTCGTGTCTCGCGGAAGTTGCGATCGGGGGCCACGCCTGGATTCCACGCCACTGCGCGCTCCGCTTCTTCAGCTGGCAGCGGGACGCGCCGCTTGTGGATGCTGGCCCGGCCCATATCCGATCGATCGGCGAACGACCAACCGCGTCCCGAAGAGACGCCGCTGCCGCGTGCCACCGCTCGACCGCCGCTTCCATAGGCGTACGAGCCCACGGGGCGATCGTTGAAGCCGAGGGCGCACCAGCCGATGGTGTTGCTCCACCGGCCCGCCGGAGACGACCAGCCAACCCATGCGCCCGAGAAGCCCGCTTTCGGCATCCAGTGCCAGCCGACACGCGAGGAATATCCCCAGCGGCCGTAGTGCGAGGTCACAAAGCCCCAGGGTTCGTCGGCCACCCAGGTCCAGCCGTAGAGCGTGTAGACCCATCGCCCGTACGTGTAGGGGGCCCAGTTGTGGGCGACGCGGGGAACGTAAACGTAGCCCGTGGGTTCGTCGTAGACCCAGTCGCCGTTTTCGTCCAGTTCGTCGCCGTAGGCGTCGAGTTCGTCGGGCAGGCGTTCATGATCCTGACGGCGCGCCATTCTTTCGAGGGTCGCGTAGCGCTCTTCGCACCAGCGATCGAAGTCGTCGAGGCGGGAGCGCTGGAATCCGAAGGGTCCGTCGACCCTGCCATCGGCATAGATGACGCGATCGCCTTCGCGCACACTGAGGCGCTGCCCTCCGAGATCGGCAAGGAGAGCTCCCTCCGTCACCGTGACGATGGTTTCCCCGGCTCGGACGTCCACGCGAAAGGCCGCCGCGCCCGTGGTTGTGATGCTGCCGCCGGGAGCCCTGAATTCGAAGCCCGGCCCACCGGAGCGAACCCGCGCGCCGAATGAACCGGCGAAGACGCGGAGGCCGAGCCGCTCGTCCTGGTCACGGCCGCCCCTCCCGAGGGAATCCACCTTGCTGCGTTCGGCGATCCAGAGAATTTCGCCCTCAGCGAAGACGATCTCGGCCCGGCCCGACTGATCGGTCCACACCCGGTCGCCGGGCAGGAAGGGCATATTGCGGACCGCTTCATCCGAACTGGCTTCGTCGGCCCTTTGGATGGTCACGGCGCCCACCGTCTCGAGGAAACGCCCGTCGCGGTAACGGATTTCGTCTTGTGCCGAAGCCGACGCTGCGGCCGCGGAGAGGACCAGGGCAGCCAGGGCGGCGGTGCGAAGCGGTGCGGCGAGTGGTGATCTCATGGCGTCCTCCTGGGGTCTTACGACCTGAATCGAAGCAACGATCGTGCCCATGAGACTCAAAAGGTTAAGTCACTGTTGAAAATGAACTTAGCCATTTGGTTTTGGAGACCTACGACCTCGATTTCGAAGCCTGCGGAGGACGGAACCGTCCCAAGGAGGGGAAGGGTCGCTACCGACTCAGCGCCGCTCCCCGAACCGGACCATCATCGACGCGAAGACGCGGTTGTACTTGATGCTGGTATTCGCATCGTAAATGTCGTCGCCGGTCCGTGAGATGGGGACCTTGCCGTATTCGCGGATGAAAGCCACGTCGAAGAGCACCCCGCCCACCGTCACACCCACCCCCGCCGTCAGCCCGGTGAACGCCGGCTTGTATTCGAAGATCTCCGCATCGACTCCGGCCCGTAACCGCTTGACCACTGGCTGTCCGTCGCGAAAGATGCCGCCCCGCAGGGGCAGGAGAACTCGACCCGACTCTCCGACACGAAGCACCCACTCCGCGCCCGCGCGGAGCTGGTTTGTATTGGCTTGGCCCAAGGCGCCCTCCTCGACGGCAGGAAAGGGGAGAGCGCCGTAGTGGTCGACGGAGCCAATGGCTAGGGAGAAGAAGTCGGTGATCGTTGCCTTCGACCACTCCGTGCGCGTGAAGTCGGTGGAGAGCGTAATGGTGTTCGTGGCGCGATAAGAAAGGCCGAAGCCGTAGACGCGAGGGAATCGAATGCGTGCGTCTCCGACGCTGGAGATTTCGATCTTCTCTGATTCCGGGACAATTCCAGTGTTCGGATCGGCGGGCTTGGCCACCAGGTCGGTTCGAGTCTTGCTGAGCTTGATGTCGGCCGTGAACTGGGTCTTGAGCACGGCGCCAAGATTGAGTCTTGGCACGGGGGCGAAGAGCAACCCGAAGTTGAAGTTTGTTCCGGAGATGTCCCAGGTGCTGTCGATTTTCCGGTTGGGGCGGCGGTCCACGCTTTGAGAGAAACCGTTGAACCATCGGTTGATCGTGACGCCCGCCCGCAGGTTGGAGCGAATCTCAAAGCCAGACGAGACGGACCAAGTATCGAAACCCCCGTTGCCGTCAACGGTGAATTCCGTATCGAGGAGAACAGCACCGTTTGGCAGGAAACCGGTCTTTCCGATCGTTGCTTCGCTGGTTCTCCTTCCTTCGAACGAGAAACTCCTTTGGTAAGACACTTGGACTGCGCCTGTCCGCCCCTTGAGTCTGATGGGATAGACAAACGCGGCGAAATCCGCCACAGATCCCTTGAGTTGGTCCTGCGTGGTGACCAAACTAGCGGGGTTGATGCTGGTGTTGAGCCGGGGAATCCGTTGTGAAAAGTCATTCTGGACGCCCACCACCGAGAACTCCGCGCGCCTCAGATAGCTGAGGCCCGCCGGGTTCCACGAGGCGGCGGTGGCGTCGTCGGCCTGGGCCAGGAATGCGCCGCCCATTCCGAACGCGCGCGCGCCGGAACCGACGACGACATTCATTCGGCCGTAGAAGGAGGCAAGCTCGTCCTGATTGGCCCGCGTGAGGTCCGGGGGAGCGGGCTCCTGACCCCTCGCCTCGGGGGCCATCAGACCCATGAGGGCGACGGCCGCGGAGATCGCGGCGAGTCTCTTCAAGGAGGTCGCGTTCACCATTCTCAATGTTGCTCGGGCGGGGGCCAAGTCAGGATACACCGGTCCCATCATGCGTGAATCGTGGTGCGCAGACCCACGATGAACACCTCGTTGGGCCGCTTTCGCGAAAAACATGGCGCCGGAGCGCTCTCGCATGGATGCGGAGCAGCGAGGCCGAAGACGCTGGTAAAGTCCCCAAAAGAGCCAAATCCGCTTGAGCGACGAACGCATCGAAACTGTTTCCTCCGTGGGGGAGCGCGCCCTCGTCGCGCGTTTGCGGACGCGTATCGCCGAAACTCCGGGAGTGAAGGTGGGGATCGGGGATGACTGCGCCCTCGTCGACACCCCGCCGGCGTCGCTTCTCACCACCGACACGCTGGTCGAAGGCATTCACTTCGACCGGGCGTTGACTCCGGCGCGGCTGCTCGGCCG
Source organism: uncultured Acidobacteriota bacterium (assembly GCA_964494295.1). Lineage (GTDB taxonomy): Bacteria > Acidobacteriota > Vicinamibacteria > Fen-336 > JAGNNV01 > JAGNNV01. Next base: position 1,784 of record CAZBTT010000248.1, on the reverse strand, counting down.
CAAGGCGCTTTCGGTCAACCTCTCCGACATCGGCGCGATGTCCGGGGTTCCCCGTTACGCGCTCATCAATCTCTGCCTGCCGCCTTCCTGCCCGATCGATTTCGTCGACGGTCTCTACGAGGGCCTCATCGAACGCGCGGCGGAAGTGGGCGTCGGCATCGTGGGCGGGAATCTCTCGGCCACCAGCGGCCCCATCGTGATCGCGGTGACCCTGCTCGGCGTGGGCGATCGGCCCATTCTTCGACAGGGCGTCAAGGTTGGCGACCTGGTCGTGATCACCGGCGGCCTCGGCGCTTCGGCGTAAGGCTTGCGGCTCTTGCGAGACGGCGTGCGCCTGGCCGACGACGGCATGGTGATCGATACCGGGATCTGGACGCCTTCGTCCGAGGCTCCCCTTGCGCGTTGCGTCCGCGCCCATCTCGATCCCACCCCGCCCCTCGCCTTCGCCCGCGCCATGTCGGAAACCGCCGGTACGATTCGGGCGATGATGGATCTCTCCGACGGTCTCTCGATCGACCTGGTCAGGCTCTGTGCGGAGAACTCGATCGGCGCGGTCATCGATCCCCTCGCGGTCCCCGTGGATCCCGCAGTGGCCATGATCGAGCGGGCCCGGGGCGGAGATCCGCTGCCTCTCGCCCTTCACGGCGGCGAGGACTACCAGCTCCTGATGGCGGTTTCGCCCGAGAGCATCGATGCGGTGAGAGACATGGCTTTTGTCTGGGACCTGCCGATCACAGTCATCGGTCAGTTCGTCGTGGGCGCTCCCGTGGTTTCTGTCCAGGTGGGCGAGTGGATCGAGCCGCTCAAAGCCCAGGGTTACGATCACTTCGGCTACCACGAAGGCCCTCGCCCCGCTTACTCCGTCAGCTAGCGGCTCCGGCCGAACCGGGCTCGCCAGGTTTTCCCTTGGCGCGCGCCTCGAGAAACTTCCGAGACACGGCGTAGGCCGGCAGCGAGGCCGCCGCTCCGAGCACGGTGTTCCCGAGCATGATGGGCCAGAAAAGAGTGCCGAGCGTCGAGGTCAAGGCGCCAATGCCTTGATTCCAGTCGATGGCTCGAAGGTCCCCGGTGTCCACACCCAGCATCAACGCGCCGATAAGCGTGCCGAAGGCGTAGCAGGGGGCGAGGGCCCAGAAGTTGACCCAGGCTCCGGCCAGCACGGCCACTCGGTTGAGGCCGAAGGCGAAGGCGACCGCGATGGCCATGACGGTGTGGAGGCCGAGGAGCGGGGAGAACGCGATGAAGACGCCGACGCCGAACGCCAGGGCCGTTCGATGGGGCGGGTCCTGCAGGTGGAGCAGGCGCTTCAGGACAGAATTCATCGGACGGCTGAGCGCGGACTCCCTAGAGCGGCGGCCGGGCGGCGCTTGCACCCATGAGGCGCTCCACCGCGTGCCCCGCGCGAAGCAGGGCAGCTTCGGCAAACGCAGGGCCCAGAAACTGCAGGCCGACCGGCAGACCATTCGAGAAACCGCAGGGAACCGAGATTCCGGGAACGCCGGCGAGGTTCGCGGGCACGGTGAAGACGGCGGCGAGATACATCTCTAGCGGGTTCGCGGTCTTCTCGCCGAGCTTGAACGCGGTCGAGGGAGTCGTCGGCGTGGCGATGACGTCGCAGGCCTGGAACGCGGTTTCGAAGTCGCGGCGAATGAGGGTCCGCACTTTCTGGGCGCGGAGATAGTAAGCGTCGTAGTAGCCGGACGAGAGCACGAACGTTCCGAGGACCATCCGACGCTTTACCCCGGCCCCGAAACCGGCCTACCCCGTTTCCCCCCACATTTCCC